>CANCET010000045.1 GCA_947375105.1 Sphingomonadaceae bacterium | reverse complement strand
ATGAAGGCCGCCCGCGTGATCGACCCCGCCCGCCAGCCGGACCAGACCCGCGTGCTGTTCGGCGCCACCGTCGAAATCGCCGACGAGGACGACAATCGCATGCTCCTCACGCTCGTGGGCGACGACGAGCAGGACGCGACCGCCCGCCGCATCGGCTGGAGCGCCCCCATCGCCCGCGCCTTGCGCGGCGCGAAAGTGGGAGACTTGCGCAAGGTCCACCTGCCCGGCGGCGAAAAGGAATGGGAAGTGCTGACGATCAGCTTTCCCGCGCCTTGAAGCACCCCGCCATCTGATCGATTCGTCGGCCCGAACTTGATCAGGGCCTTGGCTTTCTTTTTTGAAGCGCCGCGCCAGAAGAGGAGCCAAACCCCGTGTCAAGCACGGGGTGACGGATGATGGATCATCGGCCGCCCACCTCGTCAGCACCTCCCCATTTTCACGAAGTGCAAATGGGGAGGTTGCCCGCCGCAGGTGGGTCGGAGGGGTAACTAGCGAAACGGCGCGTTGAGCCGCACAATCGCCCAGTTGAGCCACGCCGCAAAGCTGACCCACGCCAGATAGGGCAGGATCAGCTTGGCCGCGAAAGGCGAGATCGGCCAAAGCCCCACGACCAGCGCCACGAGCGAGGCCCACAGGAACACAACTTCGATCAAGGCCCAGTCCGGCCGCCGCAGCTTGAAGAACAGCGGGCTCCACATGAGGTGGCACAGCGCATTGGTGGCAAACAGGATCACCACGCTGGTCCGCGCCGCATCTGTTGTCGCCGCATCCCACGCCGCCGCCGCAGACCACGCCGCAAGGCCAAGGATCACCGTCCACGCCGGGCCGAACAGCCAGTTGGGCGGCTGGAGCCGGGGTTTCCTGAGATTGGCATACCAAGGCCCGATCGGCGTCATCAGCCCGCCCACGACGCCAAGCGCAATCGCGCCGCTGGCGGCCACAAGGATGGGTGTCGAAATCATGGAATGGGGCCGATCCGCAAACGAGCGAGCAAAATCAGATCGTGGCAGATTTGCCGCCTCAAGCACAGGCCTTAATCCGGCTGAGCCTGCAGCCCGGTAGCTTTTAGAGCCCTCCTGCCAGATGCCGCCCCCAGTTCCACAGTAGCGGCGGCACCACCAGCCGCGCCGCCTCACCCGCACGCTGCCGTAGCGTAGCTCCCGCGCCGGCCGGCACCACGTCCGACGGCGCAAACCGCCCCTTGCCGTCCACCGCAAACACCGTGCTGTGATAGCCGAGCCGGTCCCCCAGCCCCACCCGCCGCGTGTAGTAATAGGTCGCCACCGAACGGCGCGGAACAGTGCCCCCAGTGTCAATCGGCACGGTATGACCATGATAGCTGTGCGGCCCATGCGCGAAGATCACCGTGCGCCCCATGACCGGCGCAATCGAGCGCACCACCCGCTGCCGTCTGTGGCACCACAGTTCCAGTTCGCCGCCCCATTCCGGCCGCCACTCATCATTCAAGTACGTTATCGCGATCAACGCATTGTCGAGCATCGTCTGCCGGTGCCGGTTGAAATCGCGGTGGATGGCAAACCGCCCGCCATCGCGCGATTCATGCAGCCCACCGTTCATCAGCAGCGGATCGACGATCAGCGGCGCGATGCCGCTCACGGCCTGCAGGAAATCGACCATCGCATGGCGGTGCATCAGATCGAAATAGTGCTGCGTCGCAGGCCCGAACTGCGCCGGATCCGTTGAACGGAACGTTCGTTCGCGCGCATTGTCGATCCTTCGCGCGCCTTCGAGTCCGCCATCGAACTCCGCCGCCACACGCCGGAGGAACCCCGTCTCGAACAATCCGCCCACCACGACATGCGGAAACGGCCGTGCCCCGCCGAACGCCTCGCGAAACCGCGCCCGCAAACCCACATCGGCCAGATCCGGCAGCTCCGCCGTGCTCCCCTCGCGCCCAGCCCATGATCCGTGAAGGTTGATGGCTGCACCTTTCGCTGTCCCCACGCCAACGATGCGCGCGCCGCCACGCCTTGCCAATTAAGGATGGTTCCGGGGTGGACCAATTAGCCGAAACAGGACCGTCGCTCTTGCATCCCCGATCGCCCGGCATCGGCCGCATCAACTTGCCTGCGCTCCCCCCTCGCCTTCCGCTCGCCATCGGGTTAACACGCGCATCATGCCTAGCCCCCGCTTCTTCATCATGCGCCACGGCGAAACGGTTTATAACGCCGCGCGCCGCCTTCAGGCGAACCACATCCACACCCCGCTCACCGCGCTCGGCACCGAGCAGGCGCTGGCGATGGGGGCGGCGCTCCGCGCTGCGCTTGGCCCCTCGCCCACCGCCACGCTGCACGTTTCGGAAACCGGCCGCGCCTTGCAGACGGCCGCGCTCATCGCGCACGAACTCGGGCTCGATTGGTTCGCGGCAAAGCGCACCCATCATCTCAAGGAGATCGACATGGGCGCGTGGTGCGGGCGGCTCTATGATGATGTAGAAGCCGAAGTCGGCCCCATCGTGATCGCCGACCATCTCCTGCGCCCCGCCCCGCAGGGCGAGGATTACCCGATGATCGCCGCCCGCCTCGCGCGCTGGCTGGCGGAAGTGGGCGATGCGCCGGGCGATCACATCGTCGTCATGCACGGCATTTCCAGCCGCGTGCTGCGGGGCATGATGGCGGGCTATCCGTCCCACCCCGAACTTGGCGCGCCCATCGCGCCGTCGCTGGTGCAAGGCTCGATCGCGCTGGTGCAGGATGGCCGCGAGGAAGTGCTGTTTGGCGCAGAGCGGGGCAGCGAGCACGCCTGATGGGCGAGGTCGTGAACTTGCGCCTCGCCCGCAAGGCCGCCGCGCGCCGCACTCGTGAGGCGGACGCCGCTACCAATCGCGCCGCCCATGGCCGCACCCGTGCCGAACGCACGGCCACCAAGGCCGAAGCCGTCCGCGCCGCCCGCCTGCTCGATGGTGCCAAGCTGGAAGGCAGCGACTGATGCGCTCGACCAGCGAAGGCACCAGCGTCCGCCTTTATCACCTCAGCGACGGCCCCGAAGGCGGCGCCGCGCAAACGCTGCTCTATGGCACGCTCGCCGAAGCCCTCCAGTGCGCCGCGCAGCAGCCGGAGGAGATCCAGGCCGATCTCTTCATCGCGACCGACAACGACGTGGTCGCCTATCTCGATCTGATCGACCCGTGAGGCGCGCTCTTCTCGCTGCCGCGCTTTTCGCCGCCACGCCCGCGGCTTTTGCGCGGGACAGCCTCGGCATCTGGAACACCTGGGGCGCCTTTTCCGATGCCGGTGTGCCCCGCTGCTACGCCATTGCCATGGCCGACAAGGTCGAGGGCCGGATCAACGAATTCCAGCCCTATTTCACCGTCGGCAACTGGCCGCGCCGCGCCGCCCGCGGCGAAGTCCATGTCCGCCTCTCGCGCAAGCTCGGGCCCGGCGGCACGGTCATGCTCACTGTCGGCGCACAGCGTTTTGCGCTCGTGGCAGGCGCGGCGGACGCGTGGGCCGCAGACCGCCAGATGGACGCCGCCGTCGTCGCCGCGATGCGCTCTGCTGCAACCATGAGCGTCACCGCCCGGACCGCCTCCGGCCGCACCTTCACTGATACCTACCCGCTCGCCGGCGCCGCCTCGGCCATGGACGCCGCGATGCTTGGCTGCGCCCAGAACTAGATCCTGAGGTCCAAATCGCCAAGGAACCGCTGCGCCTCGTATTCCCAAGCAGCCTCCCGCTACACTCCTGTCTGTGCCCTGGTTTGCACGCACGCGCGCTTGCCCCTATAGGCGCGCGATGCAGATCGAGCCCCAAATCACGCCCCAAATCGCTCCGATGTCGATCCCGGGACATATCGATCCGGTGCCCGTCCCCCGTGAAGTGACCCCGCGTGCGGACGGACGGGTAGACCTGATCGGCCTTGGCCGGCCACAAATCGCGGCCCTGTTCGGCGAAGCGGGTCTTGATGCCAAGGCGGCGAAATTGCGGGCCAAGCAGGTATTCCACTGGCTCTACCACCGCGGCGTGACTGACTTCGCCGCGATGACCGACATCGCCAAGACCATGCGCCCGTGGCTGGCGGAGCGGTTCGTGGTCGGCAGGCCTGATGTGGTGGAGGCGCAGGTGTCGAACGATGGCACGCGCAAGTGGCTGCTGCGCACGGCCGACGATCACGACTTCGAGATGGTGTTCATCCCGGATGCGACGCGCGGCACGCTCTGCGTTTCGAGCCAGGTGGGCTGCACGCTCAATTGCCGGTTCTGCCACACCGGCACGATGCGGCTGGTGCGCAACCTGACCCCGGGTGAAATCGTCGGCCAGGTCATGCTCGCGCGCGATGTCCTGGGGGAATGGCCCCGCGGCTCGATGGCCGCGCCGGACACGGATGATGATTTGGACGACGAGGACGGCACCGATTACACGCCCGATGGCCGCCTCCTCACCAACATCGTGATGATGGGCATGGGCGAGCCGCTCTACAATTTCGAGCATGTCCGCGATGCCTTGAAGGTGGTGATGGACGGCGAAGGCCTCGCCCTCTCGAAGCGCCGCATCACGCTCTCGACCAGCGGCGTGGTGCCGATTATGGCGCGCGCTGGCGCGGAAATTGGCGTCAACCTCGCGGTCTCGCTTCACGCCGTGACGAAGGAAGTGCGCGACGAGATCGTGCCGATCAACCGCAAGTTCGGGATCGAGGAACTGCTGCAGGCCTGCGCCGATTATCCCGGTGCTTCAAACTCGCGGCGGATCACCTTCGAATACGTGATGCTCAAGGACAAGAACGACCGCGACAGCGATGCGCACGAACTGGTGCGGCTGCTGCGTCAGTATGGCCTGCCCGCCAAGGTGAACCTGATCCCGTTCAATCCCTGGCCGGGCGCACCCTACGAGTGCTCCACGCCGGAGCGTGTCCGCCGCTTCGCCGAAATCGTGTTCAATGCCGGTATATCCGCGCCGGTGCGCACGCCGCGTGGCCGCGATATCGATGCTGCCTGCGGGCAGCTCAAGACCGCGGCCGAACGCAAGAGCCGCGCCGAGGTCGACCGGCTTCTCGAAGAAAAGCAGGCCGCCCTCGGATAACGCGCCTCAGCTGGCGGAGAAGCCGCTCGAAAGCCGGAATACCGTCTGCAAGGTGGCGCCGTTGACATAGCGCACGCGGTAGAGGGTCGCCGCGCCAACCGCGCCGCACATGCGCACCGTAAGATTGGCAGCGCCGTTCGCCGCCACAGCCTGGCTCAGGATTGGCTGATAGGTCGCGCCGGTATCGAGCGACTGCTCGATGAACAGTGTGCCAGCCTGATCGGCGAAGGCCGTTGCCGAGAAGAACTCAAGCTGCGCCGCGCTGTTGGCCCGGCCGGTCCCGGTGAAGCTGGCCGACGCGGCAAGCGCCGTCGTGCTGTCGGTGAAGCCGGTGCCAGGATTGACAGTGCCGCTGACAGTAGCAGTGCCGGAAACCGTGACACTGCCGATAGCGCCCGCTCCTCCCGCGAGCGAGATGCCGCTAACCGGCGCAACCTGCTGCTTCTGACTGAGCACGACGCTGACCGTGCCGCTGGTATAGGTCGAGACGCGTGCGCGGACGAAGGCGGCCGACGAGACATAGGCAAAGACGCCCGCAGTCGTCGACGTGGTTGCCGGTGCCGAACTGGCGGCTGAAGCTGCAATCACCGGCAGCGTCACCCAGTTCGTGCCATCGTTCGATTGCTCGTAGGTGATCGTGCAGGTCGTGCCGGCGCTGGTCACGTGGAACGAGCCGCCCATGTAGAGGTTGTTGCTGACCGAAACGACCGTCGTGGCGGAGGTAACGCTGCCCGATACAGTCGCCGCCTCGCTGCACGAACGGTATATGGCCGAAAGCCAGCCGGTGATGCCGGTGCCGCCTGTCGGCATCGTGGTTCCCGTGATGGCAGCTGCTGCCGGCTCCAGATTGGCAAGATCGCTCGCCACGCCGATCGAAAGGCTGGCTGCCGCCACCTTCGTACCGAGGCTCGCGGGAAGCTGGCCGGAAATCGTGGCCAGTGAAGCATTGGTCGCGGTCTGGTTCGCCGATGTGGCAGCACCGGTAGGCAAGGGCAAAGCAGACGCGCTCACGGCCTGCGTCGCCGGGAAGTTGGCAACGGTCACGCCAAGCGCCGCCGCATCGCTCGCCAGCACGACCGGCAGGCTCTGCGCCATTGTCTTCTGTCCCAGTGCAGCGGGAAGCTGGCCGGAAATCGTGGTCAGGGATGCATTGATCGCGGTCTGGTTCGTGGATGTCGCCGCACCAGTCGGCAAGGGCAGGCTGGCCGCGCTGATCGCCTGCGTGCCCACCCCGCCGGAAATCGCCACCGGAAGCGGCGCGGCGGCGCTGACAGTTTGAGCCGTACCATCGACGTTGGTGAAGGCCACGGCGTTGGCGGGCGTGAAAAGCGCGGGAAACGTGACGGGTGGGTTTGGCATGAAGCGCTCCAACAGGCGAGGGTGATGAGCTCAAAACTAACCTATATGGTTCCTGTAGGAAAGTCATTTGATCCAAAAGAGCATTTCATCGCGGCAAAGCCCCATCTCGCCGCCTTTGCGCCGCTATTCATGTGCGGTTGGGCATCACGTCGCCAGCTTCATGGAACTCGATCCGTCACACGCAATGCACGACTGAAAGGATGTCCAGCATGAACAGGTTCATCATCGCCGCAACACTCGCCGTTGCTGCACTCGGCGCAGCTCCCGCGCTCGCCGATCCGCCATCCTGGGCGCCAGCCCATGGCCGCCGCGCGCATGACCGCGAATATGATCGCGACGGCCGCTACTACGAACCACGACCACTCAGCAGCCGCGATAAGGTCTGGCGCGGGCGCGACGGGCGCTACTACTGCAAGCGCAGCAATGGCACGACAGGCCTTGTCATCGGCGCGGTCGGCGGTGCGCTGGTCGGGCGCACGATCGACACGCGCGGTGATCGCACGCTCGGCACGCTCCTCGGCGCTGCGGGCGGTGCCTTGATCGGCCGGGAGATCGATCGCAGCGGTTCGCGTTGCCGCTGATGCATCGCTCTTATGCGCCGCGCGGCTTGCCCGCGCGGCGTGGGCACGCCATAGCCCGTTCAGCAAGTAAACGCTCAACAAGGTCGCGCCCATGTCCATGATTTTGCTCGATGCTGCGCTGCGCCGTCTGGTGAAGCAGGGAACGCTCACCCTCACCGAAGCATCCGGACGCCAGCGCCACTACGGCACCGCCACGCCCGGCTGGCCGGACCTCGGTCTAAAGCTCCATGATGCCCGCGTTCCAGGCGCCATCGCCCGCAATCCCAGCCTTGGCATGGCCGAATGCTTCATGGACGGGCGCGTTACCATCGAACACGGCGATATCATGGATTTCGTCGGCTTCATCCGGCGCAACAACCCTTGGGAAAAGGGCGGCGATCTCGACAATCTCAACCTGTTCGACAAGCTGCGCGTGGCAGTCACCGGCCGGCTCGATCAGATCAACCAGCGCCGCTCATCGAAGCGCAACGTCGCGCATCACTACGATCTCGACGACCGGCTCTATGATCTCTTCCTCGATCCGGCACGCCAGTATTCCTGCGCATATTGGGACGAAGGCGTGGCGACGCTGGAAGAGGCACAACTCGCCAAGATGGAGCACATCGCGGCCAAGCTGGACCTCAAACCCGGCATGCGCGTCCTCGATATCGGCTGCGGCTGGGGCGGCCTCGCGCTGCATCTCCACAAGATCTCTGGCGCGGCGATCCACGGTATTTCGCTCAGCGTCGAGCAGATCGGCTATGCCAAGGCCTGGGCCGAACGCGAAGGCGTGGCCGACAAGGTGACCTTCTCGCTCACCGACTACCGCGACCAGCAGGGCCCGTTCGACCGGATCGTCTCGGTCGGCATGTTCGAGCATGTCGGCGTGCCCAATTACGAGACCTTCTTCCGCAAGTGCCACGATCTGCTGGCGATGAACGGCGTCATGCTGCTCCACACCATCGGCCGCGCCGGCCCGCCCAACATCACCGATGACTTCACCCGCAAGTATATCTTCCCAGGCGGCTACATCCCCTCGCTGAGCGAGACCGTGAAGGCAATCGAGCCATGCAAGCTGATGCTCACCGATTGCGAGATCCTGCGCCGCCACTACGCGCTCACCTTGCGCGAATGGTACAAGCGCTGCGCCGAGCAGGAGGAAACCATCACCCGCATCTATGACGGACGCTTCTTCCGCATGTGGCAGTTCTATCTCGCCGGCGCCGCAACCGGCTTCGAGCATGGCGATCTGGTCAATTTCCAGCTCCAGATCGTGCGCAATCGCGATGCCTTGCCGCTGACCCGCAACTACATCAACCAGGCCGAGCTGGGCTACCGCGCCGCGAGGAAGGCCTAGACCGTTCCCCGACAGGTTGCGTGGCGCGCGCGGCCCTGCTAGCCGCCGCCGCGATCAACCCAACTTGTCCATGGGAAACTGGCTGCCATGTCCGATATCAAGCGCGTCGTCCTCGCCTACTCTGGCGGTCTCGATACCAGCGTCATCCTCAAGTGGCTGCAGGTGACTTATGGCTGCGAGGTGGTGACCTTCACCGCCGATCTCGGCCAGGGCGAGGAACTGGCGCCCGCGCGCGCCAAGGCCGAACTGATGGGCGTGAAGGCCGAGCACATCTACATCGACGATCTGCGCGAGGAATTCGTGCGCGATTTCGTCTTCCCGATGATGCGCGCCAATGCCCGCTATGAAGGCGATTATCTGCTCGGCACGTCGATTGCCCGCCCGCTCATCTCCAAGCGCCTGATCGAGATCGCCCGCGAAACCGGCGCCGATGCGGTCGCGCACGGCGCCACTGGCAAGGGCAACGATCAAGTGCGCTTCGAGCTTTCGGCCTATGCGCTGGAGCCGGGCATCAAGGTCATCGCCCCGTGGCGCGAATGGGATCTCACCAGTCGCACCGCGCTGATCGCCTGGGCCGAAAAGCACCAGATCCCGGTGCCCAAGGACAAGCGCGGCGAAAGCCCGTTCTCGACCGACGCAAACCTCCTGCACACCTCATCCGAAGGCAAGGTGCTCGAAGACCCGTGGCAGGAAACACCGGACTACGTCTACAGCCGCACGGTCAACCCTGAGGACGCGCCGGATACGCCCGAATACATCACCATCGATTTCGCCAAGGGCGACGGCACCGCGCTCAACGGCGAGGCGATGTCGCCCGCCACGCTGCTCGCCGCGCTCAATGATCTGGGCCGCAAGCACGGTATCGGCCGGCTTGATCTCGTCGAGAACCGCTTCGTCGGGATGAAGAGCCGCGGGATGTACGAGACCCCGGGCGGCGAAATCTATGCCCGCGCACACCGCGGCATCGAAAGCATCACGCTGGATCGGGGCGCGGCACACCTCAAGGACGAGCTCATGCCCAAGTACGCCGAGCTCATCTACAACGGCTTCTGGTTCAGCCCGGAGCGCGAGATGTTGCAGGCCGCCATCGACCACAGCCAGGCCAAGGTAAACGGCACCGTCCGTCTCAAGCTCTACAAGGGCAATGCCAGCGTCGTTGGCCGCAAGTCGGCAGACAGCCTCTACTCCGAACGCCACGTGACCTTCGAGGACGATGCCGGCGCCTACGACCAGAAGGATGCGGCGGGCTTCATCAAGCTCAATGCCCTCCGGTTGCGCCTTTTGGCGCAGAGGGATCGTTAAGGCGCTTGCGCCTTTTGGCGCAGAGGGACCGTTAAGGCGCTTGCGCCCCCAAAAGCCCGCTCCCCTTCAGGTGAGAGGGCTTTTGGAGGGGCTCGTAAGCCAGCCTCTCGAATCGTACCAAACGAAAATCAAAGCCGATTCCGCAGCTTGCAAAGTTGTCCACCAGCCATTGGGCTGCCTGTGGATAACTTCGCGTTTTGGTGCTTGTGCGACTCACGGACGAGGCGCAGCATCTGCCTTGTCGAGAGGGAAATGAAGCTTCGGAAAAGAGCCGCAAGGCACTGATCCAAAAGCGGAAATTTACCAATCGGGCTGGGCTGGAAAGTATGTATTGAAACCATTTTCAGCGTGCTGAGGCGCGCACTGAAAGCGGCGGATTGCACACTGGAAAGACCGGTTCCGGATGCCGGAACGGCGTCCCGATGCAAGGCTGATGCGGCAAGGCCGATGGTCGCAAGACCGGGGGCAGCGCCGGCAAACGCTGAGCGACGGACAGCACGCCGAGACGCGCCGAAGGGCCCTTTTTCCCCTTGGGGGATCCGTCCGAAGGCAAAGCCCGCAAGGGCAGCGCCGAAGGGAGCGGTGCTCGAAGGACCGGAGAAGGAAACACGCCAGCAGCAGCCCAAAACGCGGAAACGCGCGGCAGGTGGCAACGGCACCAGCGACTGCCAGGCCCATGTGGTCAGGAACTGCGGACGCCGCAGGACTGAAGGCGGAGCCGGAACGGAAGAACCCGCTTGCGGGGGGCACCAGACGGCGAAGCGGACCGGAGGAAACCCGATCGCAAGAGCGGGAGCCGAAGGGCAGGGAACGGCGGAAGGACGCGGTGAGCTCAGGCGCTGGAAAGCGAGAGTGCCAGCAGCGGCGACAGTGGGGGCCGGCAGCAATGCCGGCCCTCATTTGGTTTTTTCGAACTGCACACTTGGTCGGCGGACAACCGGAAGCTGCCCGCCGCTAGCTCACCCCTTCATCAGCTGCCCGCGCACTGCGCCGCCGGGAAAATCCGCGGTGTGGATGTTCACGTAGAACCCGGCCGGGTTGGCCACGATCGGCTTCAGCTTCTCGGGCTCGACCGCGATGCACATGTCGCTGCCCTTGCCCGTCACGTCCATCGTGATCACCGGGCCGCCGTTCACGCCTGCCGCACCGGTATGGACATGCGCCATCGTCGGCGCGGAAATCTTCTCGCCGTAGAGCGTGTAGCAGAAGTCGCCGGTTTCGGTGTTGATCTCCACGCGGAAGGCGCCGTTGCCATTGGGGGCACCGCCGCCGACTTCGTTCGCACCGGAAAGGTTTGCCGTCAGAACAACCGTCTCGGCTGCGGCAGCCACGGGGGCCAGCGCGAGCGCCGCGGCGCATCCGGTGAGGATCAGGGACCGTGCACGAGCCTTGGTCATCGCATCTTCTCCTGTCTTGGCGGCGCGGCCAAGGCCCGAAGACTCGGGGCGTTGGATCCCACGCGCTCGCCGATCCTACGCCCCGCTGCTCCGCCCGCAAAGCCCCGTCTCAAAAGCTCTTCGGCAGCCCCAGCACATGCGTCGCCACATGGCTCAGGATCAGGTTCGAGGAGATCGGCGCAACCTGGTAAAGCCGGGTTTCGCGGAACTTGCGCTCGATGTCGTATTCCTCGGCAAAGCCGAAGCCGCCATGCGTCTGCACGCACATGTCCGCCGCGAACCATGAGGCCTCGGAGGCGAGGAGCTTGGCCATGTTCGCCTCGGTGCCAGCGCCCTCCCCGGCATCGAACCGCGCGGCGGCATCCGCCACCATCTGCGCCGCCGCCGTGGTCTGGATATAGGCGCGGGCGATGGGAAACTGCACGCCCTGGTTCTGCCCGATCGGCCGCCCGAACACCGAGCGCTCCTTGGCATAAGCGCTCGCCCGGTCGATGAAGAAGCGCGCATCGCCGATGCATTCGGATGCGATCAGGATGCGCTCGGCGTTCATGCCCGAAAGGATGTAGCGAAAGCCCTCCCCTTCCTGGCCGATGAGGTTTTCCGCCGGCACCGAAAGGTCATCGAAGAACAGCTCGGTCGTCGCGTGGTTGAGCATCGTGCGGATCGGGCGGATGGTGAGGCCGTTGCCCACCGCCTCGCGCATGTCGACGAGCAGCACGCTCATCCCCTCGGTCGGCCGCTTGCATTCGTCGCGCGGCGTCGTGCGCACGAGCAGCACCATGAGGTCCGAATGCTCGGCTCGGCTGATCCAGATCTTCTGCCCGTTGACGATGTAGCGGTCGCCATCGCGGCGCGCGAAGGTCGTCAGCCGCGTGGTGTCGGTGCCGCTTCCCGGCTCGGTCACGCCAAATGCCTGCAGGCGCAGCTCGCCCCGCGCCACGGGCGGGAGATAGCGCTCCTTCTGCGCCTCCGAACCATGCCGCAGCAGCGTGCCCATAGTGTACATCTGCGCATGCGCTGCACCGCCATTGCAGCCCGACCGGTGCACTTCCTCCAGCACCGCGGTCGCCGCCGCAAGCCCGAGCCCCGAGCCGCCGTAGCTTTCCGGGATCAGCACTGAAAGCCAGCCTTCCTCGGCCAGTGTGGTCACGAATTCGGTGGGATACTTCCGCTCGCGGTCGAGCGCCTGCCAGTAGCTCCCGGGAAAGCGCGCGCAGAGGCGGCGCACGCCTTCGCGCAAGTCCGCAAAGGTTTCCTCACCGTGAGAACCGTCCGTCATGCCCGCCAAACCTCTCTCAGAAGCGCTTGTCGGGAAAGGCTATTGCCTGCCTTTCGCTCGCCGTAAAGCGGGGCCGGAGGTGCAATTTTGCTAGTGCCCGCTCAGCCCTGATGCCCGCTTAGCCGGTGCCGTTCGCGCCGCAGATAGACGAACAGCATGATGAACACCGGCACGATCACCAGCGCCGCAAACAGATCGTGCTCCACATGCACGCCAAACAGCGCAAGGCCCCCGCTCAGATACGCGAGCAGCGACACCGCGTAATAGGTGATCGCAACGGTCGAGAACCCCTCGACCAGATGTTGCAGTCGCAGCTGCGTGCGCGTCGCACTTTCCAGCGATTTCAGCAGCTGCGCGTTCTGATCCTCGATCCGCGTCTCGATCCGGGTGCGCAGCAGCGAGGTGAGCTGGGCCGACCGCTCGGCGAGTTCCTGCTGGCGCCGCACCACCGTCTCGCAAGTGCGGATCGCGGGATAAAATCGGCGCTGGGTGAAGTCGGCAAGGCTGGCGAACCCCGGAATCGCGACCGGCGCCAGCGTCGTCAGCCGTTCGTCCACCAGCCGCGCATAAGCCGCCGTCGCGCTAAGGCGATACCGCGAATCGCTGGCAATCGTGCCCAGCTCCAGCGACATCGCGCACAGCGCATCTAGCAATTCGTTGTCCGAACTCTCGTCCGAATCGAGCTTGCGCCCAAAGGCACGCAATTCCTCCTCGGCGGCATCGAGCTTGCTCCAGCAGGCCCGCGCCACCGGCAGGCCAAGCAGCGCCATGTTGCGATAATTGCCAAGTTCCTGCAGCGATTGCACCGCGCGGGCGAGATCGACCGGGCCCAGCTGGCCTGCCGCCACGACCAGCCTGCCATAGCCTTCGCCCTTGATGCGGAAATCAGAACTCAGCCGCGCGCCGCCGCCGAAATCGCAGCACACCAGCTCCGCTGGATCCACCTCGAACTCAGCCATCCGCGCAGCAGCAGCTGCTGCGTCGGATTCGATATCGATCAGCGTGGCGCGCAGCACTTCGCCCGGCGCGCTTTCCGCCCATGCCCGCGCTTCGGCCAGCAGCGGGGCATCGGGGCTGGCGAACACGGTGAGCGTGGTCGCCTCGCTGTGCCGTTCCCAGGTGAACAGCAGGCCGTCGGCGAGAATGCCCTGCATATGGCGTTGGCCCGGTTCGGCGGCAAAGGCGGGGCCGCCGCGAAAGGGTGGCAGGCCTTCCGACGCACCAAGGCGCAGGATCTGCACGATCGTCATGGGCGGCGAAATCGGCGGCCAGCGCCGCAAATGCATCTCGCCGACTATCTCGCGCCGCAGCCGGTGCTCGTTCAACATGGCCTCAGGCACTCCCGTCCGGCGCGGCTCAGCGCCGGCACATAGTCTTTCACAGCACACTTGCCGTTACAACCCGCATAGTCCAGATTGCTTGACACTATGAACCGCTTCCCCTTCTCAGCCATCGTCGCGCAAGACGAAATGAAGCAGGCCCTGCTGCTCGCCGCCGTCGATCCAGCCATCGGAGGCGTGATGGTCTTCGGCGATCGCGGGACCGGTAAATCGACCGCCGCACGCGCGCTTGCCGCGATTTTGCCGCCGATCACGGCCGTGGAAGGCTGCCGCTTCGGCTGCGCGCCCACGGATGCGGGCACGTGTCCCGATCCCTGTACATCGAAGCGGAGCGCCAAGCGCGCCGTCCCCTTCGTCGATCTGCCGCTCGGCGCGACGGAGGACCGGGTAATCGGCGCGCTCGATCTCGAACGCGCGCTGCGCTCGGGCGAAAAACGTTTCGAACCGGGCTTGCTGGCGAAGGCACACCGGGGCTTTCTCTATATCGACGAGATCAACCTGCTCGAGGATCATCTCGTCGATCTCCTGCTTGATGTCGCCGCCTCGGGTGAGAACCTCGTCGAGCGCGAGGGGCTTTCGGTGCGGCACAAAGCGCGTTTCGTGCTGATCGGCAGCGGCAACCCGGAAGAGGGCGAACTGCGCCCGCAACTGCTCGACCGGTTCGGCCTGTCGGTCGAAGTGCGCACCCCGCAGACGCTCGAGGCCCGCGTCGAGATCATGCGCCGCTGCGCCGCGCACGAACGCGATGCCGCCACGTTCTGCGAGGAATGGGCACCTGCAGACGCCAAGATCGTGCGCCGCATTGCACGCGGGCGCAGCCGCCTCCCCACGGTCGAAACGCCGGACGAAGTGCTCTACGATGCCTCGCGCCTGTGCATGGCCTGCCGCGCCGATGGCCTGCGCGGCGAACTTACTCTGATGCGCGCCGCCCGCGCGCTTGCCGCACTGGAAGGCGCCGCCACCGTGCAGCGCAAGCATGTGATCGGCGTCGCGCCGATGGCGCTGCGCCACCGCCTGCGCCGCGATGTGCTGGACGAGACCGGATCGACCACCCGCATCGAACGCGCGGTGGTCGAGGTCTTCGGGTGACCACTCCGCCGATGCCGGATTCCGGGCCCGCTGCAGAGGATGCGGCGCTGGCGCTGCGCGCCTTTGCGCTCTGGCCGGCGGGCTTCGGCGGCATGTGGCTGCGCGGACCCGGCCCTGCGCGCGACGCGCTGGTAGAACGATTGGGCCGCGCCGTGCACTTGCGCCGCATGCCAGCGCATATCGACGGCGAGCGCCTGCACGGCGGGATCGACCTTGCCGCCAGCCTTGCCGCCGGGCGCAGCGTGGCGCGCACCGGCTTTCTCGATGAAGCGCGCGGCGGGGTGGTGATCGCCCCGCTGGCCGAGCGGATCACACCCTCGCTTGCCGGCAGCGTGGCGCAGGCGCTCGATCACGCGCGGCCGGAGGAGCGCTTCGGCCTCGTGCTGCTCGACGACGGGGCGGAGCGCGACGAAATGCCGCCGCTCAGCCTGACCGAGCGGGTGGCCTTCGCCTGCGATCTGGGCAGCACCTCTCCCGCCGGGCTGGCCGCGACGATACTGCCCGAGCCGCTCACCTCTCCTGCCGAGCTCCCCGCCTGCAGCGCCGAAGGACTTGAAGCGCTGGCCGCCGTTTCGCTTGCTCTGGGTGTCGATTCCGGGCGGGCGCTGCGATTTGCCGCGCTCACCGCCGGTGCCAGCGCACGGCTCGATGGCCGCGATTCGGTGCGTGAGAGTGATCTGGCTGCCGCCGCCCGGCTGGTCCTTGCACCGCGCGCAACCCGCCTGCCGCCCCCTCCGCCTCCGCCAGACGACGAAGAGGGCCCCCCTCCTCCACCTCCGCCCGAGAGCGAATCCGATGCGCCCGGAGACGACCAGCGCGAGGACAATGGCACGCCCGATCCCGATCAGCTGATCGCCGCCGCCGCCGCTGCGATCCCGCCCGGCCTGCTGGAGGCGCTGGCCGATGGCCGCACCCGGCGCGGCGCAGGCAGCGGGGGCGGCGCGCGCCACCTCTCACCGCTCAGGGGCCGCCCGCTGGCCGCGCGGCAAGGGCTGCCCCGCGGCGGTGCGCGGCTCGCTCTCATTGACACGCTGCGCGCGGCCGTGCCTTGGCAAGCGCTGCGGCGGGCCGATGGCGAAGCGCGTCCGGGCCTGCGGATCATGAAGGACGATGTCCGCGTCCGCCGGTTCGAAGCCCGCAGCGCCTCGGTCACGATCTTTGCGGTCGATGCATCGGGTTCAGCCGCATTCACGCGCCTTGCGGAAGCCAAGGGTGCAGTCGAGTTGCTGCTCGCGCAGGCCTATGTGAAGCGCACCGAAGTCGCGCTCGTGGCGTTCCGGGGAAGCGAGGCGCAAGTGCTGCTCCCGCCCACGCGCTCGCTCACCCGCGCGCGGCGGGCGCTCACCGAACTGCCCGGCGGCGGGGGCACGCCGCTCGCGGCAGGGCTCTCGATGGTCTGCACGCTCGGCACCGGGCTCACGCGCCGGGGGTACACCCCGCTGCTTGTGGTGCTGACGGACGGACGCGGCAATATCGCGCTCGATGGCAGCACCAACCGCGTTGCCGCGACCGAGGACGCGCTCAAAGCCGGGCGCGCCATTGCTGCCGCCGGCCTCGCCGGGGTGGTCATCGACATCTCCCCCCGGCCCCGGCCAGAAGCCGCCGCCATCGCCGCCGCGATGCGGGCCCGCTATGTACCCTTGCCGCAGGCAAGCGCAGCCACGCTCAGCAAAGTGATCGGCGCGATGACATGAGCCCGCCGCTCGCATGGGACACCGACGGGCGCGCATGGCCGCACCGTGACGCCAGCCGCTTCGTCAGCGCAGCCGGGCTGACATGGCATGTGCAGGAGATGGGAGAAGGGCCGCCGCTCGTGCTGATCCACGGCACCGGCGCGGCCACGCACAGCTGGCGGCATCTCATGCCGCTGCTGGCGACCAGCCACCGCGTGATCGCGATGGACCTGCCGGGCCATGGCTTTACCCGCGGGCGACCGGCAGGAGGCCTGACGCTGCCCGGCATGGCCGCCGCTCTATCCGCGCTGCTGAGCACACTTGCGGTTAATCCAGTGCGGCTCATCGGCCATTCTGCCGGGGCCGCAATTGCGCTCTGGATGGTGCGCAGCGGCCTTGATGTGCCCGAAGTGATCGGACTCAATCCCGCGCTGATGCCGTTCCCCGGCGTGTTTGCACCCTTGTTTCAGGGGCTCGCCCGCGCGCTTGTGCTCAATCCGCTGGTGCCGCGCCTGTTCGCCGCCAGCACGCGCGGCGCAGGCGATACCGAACGGTTTCTCGTGCGCTCCACCGGCTCGCAGATCGATGCAGCGGGCCTTCGCTGCTACGGCATGTTGCTGGGCAATTCGCACCACTGCCGCGGCGCGCTGGAAATGATGGCCGGCTGGGATCTCGCCGCCCTCCAGCGCGAACTGCCACACGTGGATGTGCCCGTGCGGCTCATCCACGGCGCCAAGGATGCCGCCGTGCCCACCAGCGCAGCCGAACAGGCGGCGCGGCTGCTGCCCCATGCCGAACTCGCCGTGCTTGCAGGTCTCGGCCACCTGGCGCACGAAGAACGCGCGGATCTTGTTGCGCAGGCCATGTCAGCCCCTGCGCCGGTCCCTGCTTAACCGGGAGGGCAACGTGGCTCAAAACTTTGGATGGATCGAAATGGTCGTCTTCGGCGGGTTCGCGCTGGGCATCGGCGTGTGGCAGCTGATCTCGATCAACCGCGAAATCGCCCGCGACAAGGCCAAGAAGGACGCCGCTTCAAGCAAGGACTAGCGCGCGCGGGGCATCCGGTGCGGGATCAATTGCTGCACGATGGGGGAGCAGAACCGGTCGAGCGACAGCGTCTCCTGCATCGCCACCACCGGCTCGCCATAGAGCCGGGCATGGAGCGTCGAGCGGGTGTAGAACGGCGAATCCTCCCAGGTCCGCCGCACGCTGGCATGGCCGCGGTCAGCGCGGGTCAGGCGTTCCATCTGCCACAAGGTGTTGGGCAGCGGTGCAGCGGGCGGCAATTCCGCCTCCTGCGGAACGCCCGCCTTGTCGAAGCGCAATGCGCTGGCAAAACTTGAACCATCACGGCGCTTCCCTTCATAGAAAACCGCCACGTCCTTGCCGAGGTGCGCACGCGACCAGTGCCACACGCGGAACCCCTCCTCGAGCGACTCAGAACCCCGGTTCGAATCGATATAGGCGCTGCCCTTCCAGCTGAGCTCAGGCGCTGCCATCTCGACCGAGATCCGTGCGCGCGGTGCAAGGCAGTGCCACACGTGCCGCCCGGCCGGATCGAGCGCGAACGCCTCGGTGTTGAGCATTTCGGGCCAGACCTTGATCTGCCCCGCCACCCGCCGCCGAAACGGGTTCATGATGCGCTTGTCGTGTTCCTCGATGTCGATGATCAGGCAGTCGCCCGCCCAGCGCACCGAGCTCGGCCCGATCGCGAACTGGTCACGCTCGGGCCGCACCGCATGCTGCGGGCGTTCGGTCATCGTCCAGCGCGCCTTGGGCCCATAAAGCGCCACGTTGAGCGCACAGTGATCAAGCGGCTGGCTGCGCCCCGATCGTTTGAAATAGGGCGAGAAGACGCTGCCGATGAAGGCGATGACTGTCAGCCCGTGCTGCCCGTCATCGCTCAGCGCATCGACATACCACCAGCTGTATCCGCCGGGCGGAACTGGCGCATCGAAGCGCGGATGGGCGTCGCTGTCGCGGCTGCCGGGCGCGCGCACGAGCGGCTCGTCCTCGCCGCGGTCCAGTAACGCCCACGGATCTGCTGCCGGCGCGGCAGGCGGCAGCGCGCCGTTCATCCGCGCGATGGCAGTCCACATCGGCGGCCATTCGTGGGCCGAACCGGACGCTGGTGAGCCCGCATTCCCGAGCCGCAGCTCACCATCCGCGCGATCATCGCCTCGCCACATCGGTCGATCTCCCTCGCCCCGCGACAGGGGCTTGCCACGATGATTGACGCGTTGACCTTAAATGTCCAATGTAATTGACATATGAATATGTCCAATCGACTGGATTTAACCCATAAGGCAGGGTTCAAGGAGCGCTGGATCGGCTTGCGCAATCGTCTTTTGACGAGCCCGCGATTCCAGCAATGGGCTGCTGCCTTCCCGCTGACCCGCCCGATTGTGCGGTCCCGCGCACGCCGTGCATTCGATCTCGTGGCTGGCTTCGCTTATGCTCAGGTCCTTGCGGCTTGCGTCGAAGGCGGATTGCTTGATCTGCTTGCAGAAGGCGCCTGCGACACCGCGGCCGCCGGCAACCGCGCGGGCCTCGGCATTGCCGCGACCGAGCGCTTGCTGCGCGCCGCAGCCTCGCTCGGTATCGCCGAGTCGCTGCCGGGCGGGCGCTGGACGCTCGGCATGGATGGCGCCGCGCTGCAGTGCAATCCGGGCGCGCGGGCGATGATCCGCCACCACGCGCTGCTTTACGCCGATCTTGCCGATCCGCTTGCGCTGCTGCGGGCAGACCGCAAGGAGCCCACCGCCCTTTCGGATTTCTGGACATATGCGCGTGCCAGCGCCACCGGTGCGGTCCCGCCCGGCCGGCAGGGCGATGCGGAAAACCAGCCCGCCGCCACGGCCTACTCCGCGCTCATGGCCGCCTCGCAGGCGATGGTCAGCGAACAGCTCATCGCCGCCTACAAGTTCGGCCGGCACGCGGCGATGCTCGATGTCGGCGGTGGCACCGGTGCGTTCGTTCGCGCGGTCGGCATGGCTACGCCGGGGTTGCGACTCGGCCTGTTCGATCTGCCGGATGTCGTCTCGGGGGCGGAAACCGCACTCGGGCGCGACGCATTGATCGCGCCGCGGCTGACGCTGCACAAGGGCAGTTTCCTGCACGATCCCCTGCCCACGGGCCACGATCTCATCACGCTGGTGCGCATTCTCCACGACCATGACGACGAGCCCGCGCTGCGCATTCTGCGCGCGGTGCGCGCCGCGCTTCCGCCGGGCGGTACGCTGCTGATCGGGGAGCCGATGGCCGGAGCCCCCGGCGGCGGGGCCATGGGCGATGCATACTTCGGGCTCTACCTCTGGGCCATGGGCTCGGGCCGCCCACGCCGCGCGGACGAACTCGGCGCCATGCTGCGCAGCGCCGGATTCTCTGCTTGGCGCGAAATTCCAACCCATCTCCCGCTTGTCTGTGGGGCGATCGTCGCGCGCGTCTGAACGCAGCGGCACCTTCACTTCCCACGCGCATCCCAAACGGACCATCCACGATGCTGCACACTTTATCGCAGGGCCGGTCCGCACAAAAGTGTAGTGTCGAGTTGACACTTTTTAATGACAATGTAAGCTGACACTCGGAAAGCCCCCTATACCGCACGGCATGCCGTCGGGTTCGGGGTGAGGGGAAAACGGTCGTGGAAGCACTAGCGCTGATCATGGAGGCACCGGAGCAACTGGCTCTTCGGCCCCTCGCGCTCGATGCGCCGACCGGAACCGAGGTGGTGGTGGAAGTCCGCTGGAGCGGCATCAGCACTGGCACCGAAAAACTGCTCTGGACCGGAAAAATGCCAATGTTTCCGGGCATGGGCTATCCGCTGGTGCCGGGCTACGAATCGGTCGGTCGGGTGATCGACGCTGGTCGGGATGCCTGGGCGCGAATCGGTGATTGGGTGTTCGTGCCCGGCGCCAGCTGCTTCCGCGATGCGCGCGGCCTGTTCGGTGGTTCGGCCCGCC
>CANCET010000044.1 GCA_947375105.1 Sphingomonadaceae bacterium | reverse complement strand
GGCATCGGCGGGTTCCTGCTCTATCGCCAGGCGCTCGCGACCGAGGCTGTGGCCATGCTCGATGGCGCGGACCGCGTGCTTCACGGCGGCGATGGATCGATCCGCGTGGTGGCAGCGGTGCGCTATGGCCGCGATCCCGCGCAGAAGCTCGAAATGATCCTCCCCGCGGATGCTGGCCCTGCCAAGGGGCGGTTGCCTATCGTGGTGTTCATCCACGGCGGCGGTTGGCGCTCGGGCGATCCGCACGACTACCGCTTCATCGGCCGCGCGCTTGCTCCTCAGGGCTATGCCGTGGTCCTCGCAGGCTACCGGCTCTATCCCAAGGCGCGCTATCCGGGGATGCTGGAAGATGGCGCGGCGGCACTGCGCTGGGTGTCCGATCATGCCGCCGCGCTTGGCGGCGACCCGAAGCGCGTGGTGCTGATGGGCCACTCCGCCGGGGCCTACAACGCGGTCATGCTCGGGCTCGACCAGCGCTGGCTGGCGGCGCAAGGCCTTTCGGCCAACAGTCTCCGCGGCGTTGTCGGCCTTGCCGGACCCTATGATTTCTACCCCTTCGACAGCGCGGCGACCAAGCTGAGCTTCGGCAAGGCGCCGAATCCCGAAGAGACCCAGCCGGTGGTGCACGCGCGCGCCGGCGGGCCGCCGCTGCTGCTGGTTCACGGCACGGCCGATACCCGCGTGCGCCCGCGCAATTCGGTCGAGCTGGCCCGCACCATGACCCGTGCCGGTGCGCCGACACAGGCGGTGCTGCTGGACGGCGTGACGCACGAGGGTCTGATCATGATGTTCGCGCGGCCATTTTTGCGCGATTCCCGCGCGCTTGATGCGGTGCTGCCGTTCCTCGCGAAAGTCACCGCTTCACCGCCGGTTCAGGCGGCTGGCGGATAAGCTGCGCGCATCGTGACACGGTCCCTTCCCCGCCGCATCGGCCGCGCGCTGGCGGCCCCCCTTGCCATTGGCCTGGCGCTGCTGCTCGCACCGGCTCCGGCCGCTGCGCAATCGGTGCTGCGTGATGCCGAGACCGAGGCGTTCTTTCAGGACATGGCCGCACCGATCGTGGCAGCGGCGGGTTTCAATCCGCGCGCGATCGATCTCGTCCTGCTCAATGATCCCTCGATCAACGCCTTCGTGGCGGGCGGACAGGCGGTCTATATTCATTCCGGCCTGATCAGCGCGGCAGACAACGCGCAGGAAGTGCAGGGCGTGTTCGCGCACGAACTGGGCCATATCACCGGCGGCCATGTGATCCGCGGCGACGAGGGCGGCAAGCCTGCGACCGGTATCACCCTCCTCAGCCTGCTGCTCGGTGCAGCGGCGGCGGCGGCAGGATCGGGCGATGCGGGCATCGGCATCATGATGGCGGGCCAGCAAGCCGCGCTCGGCAAGTACCTCGCGTTCAGCCGCGCGCAGGAATCGTCTGCCGATGCGGCCAGCGTGCAATTCCTCACCAAGGCAGGCATCTCGGGCAAGGGTTCGGTCGATTTCTTCAAGAAGCTGCAGAACATGGAGTTCCGCTATGGCTTCAAGCGCGATTCCGATGCGGAGTTCTATTCGACCCACCCGATGACGGCGGACCGGCTGACAACCCTGCAGGATTCGTTCTCGCAGGATCCGGCATGGAACAAGCCGATGGACCCGGCGCTGCAGGCGCGGTTCCTGCGGGTGAAGGCCAAGCTCGTCGGCTACCTTTCCGAACCGGCGGCGACGCTGGCTGCCTATCCTGACTGGATGCAGGATGCCCCCGCACACCTCGCCCGCGCCTATGCCTTCCACAAGGAAGCGCTGATGGACAAGGCGCTCGCAGAGACCGATGCGCTGCTCAGGATGGATCCGGACGATCCTTATGCGCTCGAGCTCAAGGGGCAGGTTCTGCTCGAATCCGGCAAGCCCAATGAAGCCATCGCGCCGCTGCGCCGGGCGACCGAGCTGACCCGCAACACCCCGCTGATCGCGACGACACTGGGCCATGCGCTGATCGCGACCGAGGACAAGGCCAACTTTGCCGAGGCCGAACGCGTGCTCAAGACTGCCGTGGCCCGCGACCGCGACAATCCCTTCGCGTGGTATCAGCTTGGCGTCGTCTATGAAGCCGAGGGCGATATTCCCCGCGCGCGGCTTGCCAGCGCCGAGCAGCAGCTGGGCGAAATGCAATTGCCCGAGGCACTGCGCAGCGCCGAAGCGGCGGAAGGCGCGCTGCCCAAGGGCTCGCCCGATTGGCTGCGCGCGCAGGATATCGCGATGTCGGCCCGCGCGATGATTGAGCGAATGAAGAAGTCGCGTTAGCTCGTGCTGACTTTCAAGGAGTGAATGCCATGCGTTTCAGCCCGTTCGCGGCTCTTGCCCTGGTCATCGGCGCCGCCGGTGCAGCCGGTGGCTGGTGGGCGTTTCATGGCCGCACGGCAGAAGCGCAAACCGCAGCTCCGGATGGCAAGCTGGAAGGTCAGCTTGTCGCGGCCGGCATCGACGCGCGCGAGCGCGGCGCGATCGAGGCGCTGGTGCGCAGCTATATTCTCGATCATCCGGAAATCCTGCCCGAAGCGATGGACAAGCTTCAGGCGCGGGAGGCCTCGGCCCGCCTCGCCCCCTTGCGCGGCGCCATCGAAACGCCGTTCCCCGGTGCAGTGCTGGGCAATCCGCAAGGCAAGGTGACACTGGTTGAATTCACTGACTTTGCCTGCACCTATTGCCGCAGCAGCGTGGCCGATGTGGAAGCGCTGGTCCGCGACAATCCCGATCTCAGGGTCGTCGTGCGAGAACTGCCGATCATCTCGCCTGAAAGCGAACCCGCCGCGCGCATGGGGCTCGCTGCGGCAGCCCAAGGCAAATATGCGGCGTTCCACAAGGCTATGTTCTCTGGCGAACGCCCCAGCAGCGCCAGCATCGCCGCCGCGGCCGGAGCTGCCGGGGTGGACGGCGCGGCGGCCGGCACGTTCGCGCAGCAGCCGGGTGTTCATCAGGAACTCGAACGGAACCTCGGCTTCGCACGGCAGCTTGGCATCAGCGGCACCCCGGCGTGGAGCATTGGCGGCCAACTCCTGACCGGCGCGATCGGGCGCGAGGCATTGCAGCAGGCCGTCGACACAGCGCGCAAGGGCTGAGATGCGCGCGCTCAGCGCGGTGTGGGTGCTGGCGCTCGCGCTGACGCTGGTAACGCCAGCGGCCGCGCAGCCAGTCGATGATCTGCAGGCCGCCGATGCGCTCGTTCAAACCATCGGCTGGCGGCTCAGCCATGCCAATGCGCGGCAATGCGCGCGTGGCGCGCCGGGTATCGGTCTCCTGCTCGGCGATGTGCAGACTTTCGCAGATCCGGCGGCCGTGCGTGCGGCCTATGGTCTGTCCGGCGATGTTGCCATTGCCGCAGTTGCAGAGGGCAGCCCCGCCGCCGCTGCAGGCCTTGCCGCCAACATGGTGGTCACAGCTGTGGCCGGACAGGCCATCGGCCCGCCGCCCCGGCACGGCAGCTGGGACCGCGTCTGGGCCCTGCAGGCGCGGCTTGAGCAAGTGGCGGCGCAGTCCGGCGAAGTCGCGCTCACGCTGGCGGATGGCCGCGTGGTCACGGTCAAGGCCGTGCCATCCTGCGCGGTGCGCTTCATTGTCGACGACGCGAGGGACAACGCGGGGGCGACGCGTACGCAAGTGCGGATCGGGCGCGAGGAACTCGTCCGGCTCGGCGGCGATGAAGCGATGATCGCCGCGCTCGTCGCGCATGAACTCGCGCACGCCGCGCTCGATCATGAAACGCTGCTGGGCCCCGGCGATCGCCCGGTCGCGGCAGTGCGCCGCACCGAGCGCGAGGCAGACCGGCTATCGGTGTGGCTGCTCGCCAATGCCGGCTACGATCCGGACGCGGCGCTGCGCATGATCCGGCTGATCGGCCCGCACGGGCTGTTCGTGATCGCCGCGCCGAGCCACGGCAAGGCGAGCACCCGCGCGCGTGAAATGGCTGCTGAAATAGCGGTGATGCGCGCCGCGCCGGACCGGGACTGGGCGGCGCGCTTTCACCGGGAACCTTGAGCGCGAACCTTAAGCGCGAACCTTAGGCCGGAACCTTCGCAGCCGTCGATTCCATCGCCAGAATCGAGGTTTCACTGCGCGGGCGCGCCATGACCCGGCGCACCATCGGCTCGAAGAAATCAAGCGGCAGCGTGTCGTATTCCGGATCGAAGGCGGACTGGTCGTACTTCGCGCAGAATTCGGCGCAGGCCTCGAAATGCGGATTGTCGCGGTGCTTCTCGCGCACGTTGCGGTCGATGCCGAGGTAGTGGAAATAGTAATAGCCCTGGAACGCGCCGTGATTGCGGCAGATCCAGTGCTCTTCCTCGGTCACGAAGGGCTGGAGGATCGCGGCGGCGATTTCCGGGTGGTTGTACGAACCCAGCGTGTCGCCGATATCGTGCAGCAGCGCCATCACGACATAGCTTTCCGGCCGCCCGTCGCGATGAGCGCGGGTCGCGGTTTGCAGGCTGTGGGTCAGGCGGTCGATCGGAAAGCCGCCGAAATCGCCGTCCAGCAGCTTCAGGTGCGCCAGCACGCGATCGGGCAGGCCGCCCGCGAAACCGACATAGTCGCGCGCGATGATCGTCCAGTCTTCCTGCGTGCCTTCATCCATTGAACGGAACTGCGCGCGTTCGCCGGAATCGCCGTGATGATCCATGGTTCTCTCCCTTTTGCGAAGGAGAGTAACCGCTTTCCCGCCGCTCGCAAAGCCTGCCTGTGGGCTGTGCTCGCGTGGCAGTGGCGCCGCTGCGTCTCGTGGAGTACACAACCCGCATGGCAATGAAGCTGCCGCTGCGCCCCACGCCGTTCTTCGGCAACAAGAACCGCGCCTTCTGGCGTCTGCAAATGCTCGGCTGGGGCGGCGCGATGCTGTTGCGCGCCCTCTCCAGCCTTGCCAATGCGCAGCCGTGGTCGTTCCTGATCATCGTGCTGATCGCCACGATCACCGGCTTCTCGATCTCGCTGATCCTTTCGGTGATCTACCGCAACCTGATCAACCGCGCGCCGCTGATCACCTGGGGCGTGACCTCGGTGGTCCTCGCGATTGCGGTCGGCCTTTATGCCTTCATCGATTCCTGGGTCATCAGCCTCTACCGCACGGACGGGGATTCCGGCTTCGCGCAGCTGTTCCTCGGCGTGTTCTACCTCGATCTTACGCTGCTCGGCGCGTGGTCGGCGCTCTACTACGCGATCAATTTCTATGTGCAGGTGGAAGAGCAGAACGACCAGCTGATGCGGCTGGAAGCGCAGGCAACCTCGGCGCAGCTTGCCATGCTGCGCTACCAGCTCAATCCGCACTTCCTGTTCAACACGCTGAACTCGATCTCGACGCTGGTGCTGCTCAAGCAAACCGAACCCGCCAACGCGATGCTCAGCCGGCTGTCCTCGTTCCTGCGTTACACGCTGATCAACGAGCCCGCCGGGCGGGTCACGGTGGCGCAGGAAGTGGAGACGCTGAAGCTCTACCTCGATATCGAGCGGATGCGCTTCGAGGAGCGCCTCAGCACCGAGTTCCGCATCGACGACGACGCCTCGCCCGCGCTGATGCCTTCGCTGCTGCTCCAGCCGCTGGTGGAAAACGCGATCAAGTATGGCGTCAGCCCGCTTGAGGAAGGCGCCACGATCACCATTGCGGCGCAACTCGTCGGTCCGGTGCTGCGTGTCACCGTGTCCGACACCGGGCCGGGGTTGCAACCGGGCACCGACCCCTCGACATTGTTTGGCGTGACCAGTTCTCAAACGGATTCCACGCGCGTCGGGCTCGCCAATATCCGCGACCGGCTTGCGCAGGCCTATGGCGAGAACCAGCGGTTCGAAATCGGCGAACGGCCGGGCGGGGGCTTCCAGGTGGTGATCGAGCTGCCCTTCGAAGCACGCGAAGTACCCGCCGCAGCCCTCGCCACACAGCAAAGGTAGCCCATGACCATTCGCACGATCCTCGTCGACGACGAGAAGCTCGCCATCCAGGGCCTCCAGTTGCGGCTTGAAGCCTTCCCCGATGTCGAAGTGATCGACACCTGTTCCAACGGGCGCGAGGCGATCCGCAAGATCAAGACCGAGAAGCCGGACCTCGTGTTCTGCGATATCCAGATGCCGGGGTTCGACGGGTTCAGTGTGGTCAGCGGGGTGATCGAGATTGATCCGCCGCTGTTCGTCTTCGTCACCGCCTACTCCGAACACGCCATCCGCGCGTTCGAGGCCAATGCGGTGGACTATCTGCTCAAGCCGGTGGAGCCAGCCCGTCTTGCGGACGCGCTCGACCGCGCACGCACCCGCCTTGCCGAAAAGCGCGGGCTGGAAGAGGCCGAGAAGCTCAAGACCGTCCTCGCCGAAGTTGCCCCCGATGCGATGGACGGTATGCCGGACGATGCCGAACCCGCCGTGGGTCGGTTCGAGAAGCTGATCAACATCAAGGACCGCGGGCAGATCTTCCGCGTCGATGTCGATACGATCGAGCGGATCGAGGCTGCCGGTGACTACATGTGCATCTACACCGGCGACAATTCTCTGATCCTGCGTGAGACCATGAAGGACCTCGAGCGCCGTCTCGATCCGCGCGTGTTCCAGCGCGTGCACCGCTCCAAGATCGTCAACCTCGACCGCGTCCGGCAGGTCCGCCCGCACACCAACGGCGAATGCTTCCTCGTGCTCGACAGCGGCTCGGAAGTGAAAGTCTCGCGCTCCTACCGCGATGTGGTCGCGCGCTTCGTGCACTGACGACTGCGGGGATGCTCGACAGCCGCGCACGGCGTGGGTAGGTCGCAAAGCATGACCGCGTTCACCATTCCCGGCTTCGATCTCGATGCCTTCGTCGCCGCCACGCTTGCCGAAGACCTTGGCCAAGGCCTTCCGGGCGGCGGGCAGGATGTGACCTGCGAGAGCGTGATCCCGGCGGATGCGCGCTTCGCCGGGGTGATGGACAGCCGCGATGCCATCACCGTTTGCGGGCTGCCGATTGCCGCCGCGTTCTTCCGCGCGCTCGATCCGGCGATGGACATCGAAGTGCTGGTTGAAGAGGGCGCGCAAGTCGCGCCCGGATCCGCGCTGATGCGGCTGACGGGCTCAGCCCGCGCCATGCTGACCGCCGAACGCAGCGCGCTCAACACCGTGCAGCACCTCTCAGGCGTTGCCACGCTCACGCGCCAGTATGTCGATGCGATGGGCGAGACGAAGGCGCGCCTGCTTGATACGCGCAAGACCATCCCGGGCCTGCGCCATCTCGAAAAGTATGCCGTACGCACCGGCGGGGGCCATAACCACCGCATTGGCCTGTGGGACGCGGCGATGATCAAGGACAACCACGTACTCGTTGCGGGAGGGGTCGCCGAAGCCGTGCGCCGCGCGCTGCATGCCGGCGTGGCCGACGTGATCTGCGAAGTGGACCATATCGACCAGATCGAGCCCGCACTGGAAGCCGGAGCAACGCGCCTGCTGCTCGACAACATGGGGTCAGACCTGCTGCGCCAGGCCGTGGCGCTCGTTGCAGGCCGCGTGCCGTGCGAGGCTTCGGGGGGCGTGCGGCTCGATACCATCGGTGCCATCGCCGCGTCGGGGGTGGACTACGTCTCGGTCGGCCGCCTCACGCAAAGCGCGCCCGCTGCCGATATCGGGCTGGATTTCACGCCGCTGTGATGCGGGCGCGGGCGCTTCTTGCGGCGCTGGCGCTGCTGCCCCTCTCGGCCCGCGCCGAAGTACTGCAATGCCGGTTGCCGCCGCAGGTTGTAGCCCCCGCTCTACCCGCACCGGATGGTCCCCGCCGCGTTCTGCCCATTGCGGGCTATACGCTCGCGCTCAGTTGGTCGCCCGAATACTGCCGCACCCGCGGGCGCGATCCGCGCGCGGCCTTCCAGTGCGGGGGCGAGTTGGGGCGGTTCGGTTTTATCCTCCATGGCCTCTGGCCCGAATCAGCACCCGGCAATTGGCCGCAGTGGTGCGATGCGCGCCCCATTCCGGCCGAGACCGTGCGCCGCACCTTGTGCATGACCCCCTCGCCCGATCTCTTGGTGCACGAATGGGCCAAGCACGGCGCCTGTATGGCGCGCACGCCCGAGGGCTATTTCAGGGCCGGCGGGGCGTTGGTGCGCTCGCTGCGCTATCCTGACATGATGGCCCTGTCGCGCCGCCCTGCGCTCACCGCGGGCGACTTGCGGGCAGCGCTGCGCAAATCGACGCCGTTCCTGCCTGCCGCCGCGATTCGCGTGAAGACCAATCCGCGCGGCTGGCTGGAGGAATTGCACGTCTGCTACGGCAAGGACTTCATGCCCGCAGCCTGCGCCGACCGCGGGGCTGACGATGCCGCGCCGCTGAAGATCTGGCGCGGGTCCTAGAGCGTTTTCGAAGCAAGTGGAATCACCTGCTGATTCGGAAAACGCGGCAAAACAAAAACCTGGAGCAGCCGATCCGATGCAATCGGCTTGGACCATGCTCTAGCGCCGGGCGCGGAAAAACTCACGCAGCAGCTCGGCTGCCTCGGATTCGCCGATGCCGGAATAGATTTCGGGCCGGTGCAGGCAGCCCGGCGCGTCGAACACTTTTGCGCCGTGCTCCACCGCGCCCCCCTTGGGATCGCTCGCGGCGTAATAGACCCGGGCCAGCCGGGCATGGACGATCGCGCCCGCGCACATCGCGCAGGGCTCCAGCGTGACCCACAAGTCGCAGCCGGTCAGCCGTTCCTGCCCCAGCGCGGCAGCTGCGGCGCGAATCACCAGAACTTCTGCGTGGGCGGTGGGATCATGATCCTCGCGCGGGGTATTGTGCGCGGCGGCGATCACCACGCCATCCTTGACGATCACCGCTCCGATGGGCACTTCGCCGGTTCCGGCGGCCTGTGCAGCGGCATCAAGCGCCATGCGCATGGGGGCGGGAAGGGGCCAGCGGGTCATCCCGTTCGGGCTAGCGCGGCTTGGGCCTTCCTTGCAACGTGCGAATCCTTGACTTTGCCCCCCGGATCGGCAAAAGCGCGCGCTTCCCGATCCATGATCGAACCCATTCTAGCGAGTTTTCAGCCATGTCGCGTATCTGCGAACTGACCGGTAAGGGCCGCCAGGTCGGCCACAACGTGAGCCACGCCAACAACAAGACCAAGCGTCTGTTTCTGCCCAACTTGCAGAACGTCACGCTGATGTCGGAGAAGCTCGACCGTAGCTTCAAGTTCCGCGTCTCGACGCACGGCCTGCGCTCGGTCGAGCATAACGGCGGGCTCGACAACTGGCTGCTCAAGCAGGCGGACACCAAGCTTAGCTCGCGCGCGCTCAAGGTGAAGCGCGAACTGGCCAAGGCTGTCGCTGCCTGATTGTCCGGACGGGCGGGCTGGTCCCGCCCGTGCCGCTCGCACCTAAGGTGCGATTCGCAGCTTGAGCAGAAGCGTTCGCTGCGCCCAGACCATCTCGTTGATGTCCGAGATCAGCCACACCATCTGGCTGCCATCGGCTTCGCGCGTGACAGTCATGCCTTCATAATTGTCGCGGATGCGCGGATCGTCGATGGCGGCGATAATGTGTGGCGTGATGACGGCGCCGGGGCGGACGTCGCCCGCCTCAAAGGCCGCGATCACTGACCGGAAGCCGGTCAGGCCGAAATGGCGGCCCAGTACCAGCAGTCGTCCGTCCGGCGCCTGCGCCAGCTCGCTGGGCCGGAAGCCCTCCGGCATGACCAGTTCGAACCGGGCCGGAGTTCTAAGCGGCCGTGGCACACCAGCAAAGATCAGGCCCGGATGGCGCGTGCGGTCCAGCCAGCGCGCATAGGTCTCGCCCACGATCAGCGTGCGGCCATCGGCCAGCCGGGTCATTGCCTCGGGTCCCTGATTGTCAGGCCATTCCGCCAGCACCGGCAATGGAATCCTGCTTCGCCGCGCCAGATCGGGGCTGAAGCGTTCGAGACTCGGCGCACCTTCGTAGGCGACGATCAGGTCGCCGGTTCCCGGTTCGACCATGACCGCCTCGGCATCGGTCGGATAGCGGTAGGTCCGCCAGTCGAGGTTGATGAGACGGGCGAGCGCGGGGTGCCAAGCTGCAGGCCGGTCCGGCCGCGCAAACCACAGGACGCCGCCCCTGTCGCCCACCGCAACAAAGCCGCCCTTTGTCTGTGCGAGGCCTGAAAGCGTACCGAGATTGCGGTCGGTTCCGGTGAGCTGCCACGCGCCCACCAGCGTCATCGGGCCGGTAGCGGGGATGCTGGCGCGCATCGCGGGCATGAGATCGACTAGCTCTATGCCAGAGGATTCCGCCGGGCGTGGTGCGGGTTCGCGCAACCATGTCGTGGGCACGAGCGCAAGGATCAGCAGGGCCAGTTTGAGCGCGCGCATCGTGCCCGCGCTTGCCACAGGCCGTCCGGCGTGAACAGCCCGCCAACCGGCTTCAGGCGGGGCTGAACTTCAGCGCATCGCCATTGATGCAATAGCGCTTGCCGGTGGGCGGCGGGCCATCATCGAACACATGGCCGAGGTGACCGCCGCAGCGAGTGCAATGGACTTCGGTGCGTGTCATCCCGAACGAACCGTCGGTTGAAGTCGCCACGCCGCCCTTGATCGGTGTCCAGAAGCTGGGCCAGCCGGTGCCGCTGTCAAACTTGGTGGACGACGCGAAAACGGCATTTCCGTCAGCCGCACAGGTAAACGTGCCGTTGCGGTGTTCCTTGAGGAGTGCGGAGGTGAATGGGCGCTCGGTGCCTTCCTCGCGCAGGATGTAATATTGCGCAGGCGTGAGCAGCTTGCGCCATTCCGCCTCGGTATGGCGCAGTGGGAACGTGCCCTTGCGCGTTGCGGCGGCGGGCGCACCGCACGCGGCGGTCGCTGTCATGGCAGCAGTGGCGGTGAGAAAGGCGAGGAAGTTGCGGCGCGAAGGTTTCATGGCAACCAGTTCGGCGGGAGTAGACATGCGGTTACATCCCTTGCCTTTCAACGCGGATCAAGCGGGTCATTCGGGCCAGATGGCATTTCGGAGGGATAGTCCCGCCGGGTGGGCCGGGGAGGGGGCGGGGTAGGCCCGCCGGCGAGACACCAGTTTCATACCTCCCCGAACCTGAACCAGATCTGACCGGATCGGATGCGATCCGGTCAGCGCTTCTCGAGCTCGACTTCCAGCTTGCGGAAGCCGTGAACGAAATTGGCGCGCACGCGCTTCACCTCGCCCGCCACGCGCACCCGCATGCGGCGCTCGTGCATTTCTTCCAGCAGTACGCGCAGTTGCAGTTCAGCGAGACGCGCGCCGACGCAGCGGTGCACGCCGTATCCGAACGCGAGGTGGCGCCGCGCATTCGGCCGATCGACGATCAGCTTGTCGGGGTTTTCAAACACCGTCTCGTCGCGGTTGGCCGAAAGGTACCACATCACGACCTTGTCACCGGCCTTGACCTGGTGGCCGAACAACTCGTTGTCCGCCGTTGCGGTGCGGCGCATGTGCGCCAGCGGGGTCACGAAGCGCAGGCATTCCTGCACCGCATTCGGGATCAGCGACGTATCGCCTTCGAGCAGCGCGCGCTGATCGGGGAATTGATCGAGCGCGTGGACGATGCCCGACATCGTGTTGCGCGTGGTATCGTTACCGCCCACGATCAGCAGCACCAGATTGCCCATGAATTCCATCGGGCTCATCTTGGCCATCGCGGGCGAATGAATCATCATCGAGATGAGATCCGGTGTCGGCGCTGCGCCCATCCGCTCCATCCACAGGCCCTGGAAATAGCGCGCCATTTCCGAAAGGATCTCGAAGCGCTGATCAGACAATTCCGGCGCAAGCGTCAGTTCCACATCGCCCGCCCAGTCCGACCAGAAGGTCAGCAGGCGGCGGTCCTTCCACGGGAAGCCGAACAGGATCGCCAGCATCCCGGTGGTCAGCTCGATCGAGACCTTGTCCACCCAATCGAACTTTTCGCCCCACGGCAGGCTATCGAGCACTTCGCCCGTCCGCTGGCGAATTTCAGTTTCCATCCGCGCAATTTCGGCAGGGGTGAAGGCCGGGGCCACCGTGCGGCGCTGGCCGGTGTGCTCGGGCCGGTCCATCGCGATGAACATCGGCATCTGCCGTGCGGCCAGCGTGGCCGGGTCCATCCCGGCGGGCGGATCGCCGATGGTGATGCCGCCATGCTGCCACGAGGAGGAATAGAGCTCTGGCAGCGATTCGACGTGCTGGATCGCCTTGTGCGTGGTGATGTTCCAGTAATCGCCATAAGGCGTGCCCGTCACCTTGTTGATCGGTGCCTTCGCGCGCATCTCGGCAAAGATCGAGCCCCAGCGGTCCTCGACATAAATGGCCGATGCGCTCACGTCCCAGGGCTGGGTATGGACCGGCGCGGCTTGCGGATTGGCGGCAAGCCATTCCTCGTAAGCCTCGATCGCGGTGGGCGAGGCGCGATAGGTGAACGGGGCTTCGGGCGCGAGCTGGGTGGCCATGGCTATCCTTCCGATGCAGGCGGCTCGTGCATGGCCGCCCTGTTCAATCGGTAGATACTATCCTTGCAACCTACATGGCTGTCAATAAGCTATCGGCAGGCTACCGCGATCACCGCGCGGCGATGACCGGCGTCCGCTTGAACCAGCTCCGACGCCCCCGCGACGGGCCCGATTTCATCACCGTGCGGCGGAACAGCTGGGCTCCGACGCGGATGATCACGCCGACCCACACCGCCTGCCACACCAGCGCCACCACGTGCGGCCAGAGCACCGGCGATTGTGCGGCCTGCGCCAGCATTGCAAAGGGCGAGCTGACCGGGAACACCTGACTGGCCGTCTCGATCCACGTGCCCGGGCGCGCCAGCGCGTAGCTGGCGAAGAAGAACACCATCAGCTGCATCATCGTCACCGGCATCGACAGCGTCTGCACTTCGCGCACCGTCGTCGCCATGCCGCCGATCGAAAGGAACAGCGAACCGAGCAGCAGATAGGCCATCGCGAAATAGAGGAAGCCGAGCACGAGGAACAGCGGCCAGCCGACGGCAGGTGTCGCCAGCAGCGGCATGGACTTCATGCCCGCCACCATCAGCACGCCATAGACCGAGCCCCACACCGCGATGCCGACGAGGCTGACCGCCAGCATGGCGAAGAGCTTGCCGAGGAACAGCGCGTCCATCGGGATCGAAGCGGCGAGCACTTCGATGATCTTGTTGGCCTTTTCCTCGACTAGGTTGGAAAGCACCATGCCCGCCAGCAGCATCGTGAGCAGGAACAGCAGCACTTGACCCGCCTGCGCCGTCACCGCGAGATCGACGTGCTGCTTGGCCGCGGTCATGGCGATCTTGTCCGCCGTCACGTCGGGATACGTGCGCGGGCCGGCCGCACCGGCTTCCGCCGCGATCAGCGCCACTTGCCCACGCCATTGATCGACGCGTTCGGACGTGGCGGTGAGCACGGGTTTGTCCAGCGTGCCCGTGATGACGGCGGCCAGTTGCGGCGCACCTTTCACGCCCTTGCTGGCCAGAACGGTGCGCGCGTCAAACTGCTCGCCCGGCGCCAGCCGCGCCAGCACGGTATATTCGGGCACGAAGCCCGCCATGCGCGGTGCGAGGCCGCCCCGCGCGGCGACGAGCTTGTCGCCATCGTGTGCGGGCATGGCGATGCCGATCACCGGCCTATCGAGATCGCGCGAGACTTGCGCGCCGATCATTCCGGCCATCGCGCCGATGAACACCGGAAACAGCGGGCCGATCAGGAAGAAAATGAACGTCTTGGAAAAGATCACCGCGCAGAAATCGCGGCGCGCGACCACCCAGGCTGCGGCGAAATGGTGGCGGAGCATCAGCGGCGACCTTTCGGTTCGGGGGCCGGTTCGGCCGATTCTTCAAGCGCGCGGGCCGCAGCCTCACCAGCAATCGCCACGAAAGCGTCGTGCAGGCCCGGCCGCTCGATAGAGAGGCTGAGAATGCCGGCATCGCCTTCGATCAGCGCGCGCAGCAGCGGCTCGACCCCGCTTTCGGGCAGCGTGAAGAACCAGAAGCGGCCTTCATGGCGCGCGTCCGCCGGCAGCGCGGCGCGCCACAGGCCGTCATGCGCGCGGGTTTCGAGGCGGACTTGCGGGCGCAGCCGATCGCGCGCGGCATCGACCGGCCCGGCAAACGGCACTTTGCCCCCGGCGATGATCGCGATCTGATCGCACAACCGTTCGGCATGGGCGATGACGTGGGTTGAGAAGATCACCGTCGTCCCGCGCGCGGCAAGGGCGCGGATCATCCGCTCCAGCTTGCCCTGATTGAGCGCGTCGAGGCCGGAGAACGGCTCGTCGAACACCACCAGATCGGGCTCGTGCACCAGCGTACCGAGCAGCTGGACCTGCTGCGCCATGCCCTTGGAAAGCTGGCGGATCTGCCGGTCTGCGGCATAGCCAAGGCCGTGCTCTTCGAGCAATTCGCGGCCCCGGCGGCGGCCATCCTTGAGCGGCACACCGCGCAGGGCGGCGAGGAATGCGATGGCCTCGGTCGCTTTCATCGCCGGATAAAGCCCGCGCTCTTCGGGCAGATAGCCGATGCGGCGGGCCACTTCGGTCGGGCGCTCTGTGCCCAGCACGCGGCGATAGCCCGCGTCGGGATCGATGATGCCGAGCAGCATGCGCAGCGTGGTGGTCTTGCCCGCGCCATTGGGGCCAAGGATGCCGTAGATCGCGCCGCGCGGCACGAAAATGTCCACGCCGTCCACGGCCGTGAAGCCGTCGAAGCGTTTCACAAGGCCGCGCGCCTCGATGGCCCAATCCGGGGCGGGGTCAACAGATGGCACGTTGTCCAGCACGGGCGTCCCGGTAAAGGAGCTAAAGGGTTCGATCTTCATGCGATCTGCCGTTAACCGTAAGGCATGAACGAGGGGGGCAGCAAGTTTGGTTAACGGTGCGGAAACCACGCTGACCGGCAGGATCAAGGCAGAAGCCGCGCGGCTCGGATTTGCGGCCTGCGGCATCGCGCCGGCGGCGGATGATCCGGTGCGTGCCGCGCGGCTGGAGCAGTGGCTGGCCGAGGGCAACCACGGCGCGATGGAGTGGATGGAAACGCGCTTCGAGCACCGCAAGGGCCCGCAATCGCTCTGGCCCGATGCGCGCAGCGTGATCGCTCTGGGCATGAGCTATGCCCCAGCTGCCGATCCGCTTGCGTTGGCCGCTGCGAAGGACCGTGCGCGCATCTCGGTCTATGCCCAAGGCGCCGATTATCACGATGTGATGAAGCGCGCGCTCAAGGCGCTGGCGCGGTGGCTGGTGGCCGAAGTGCCGGGCGCGGGCGTGAAGGTCTTCGTCGATACCGCACCGGTTATGGAAAAGCCGCTGGGCGAGGCAGCGGGGATCGGCTGGCAGGGCAAGCACACCAACCTTGTCAGCCGCAGCCATGGTTCATGGCTGTTCCTCGGCGCGATCTACACCACGCTGGAGCTTGAATCCGATGCGCCGCATGCCGACCGCTGCGGCAGTTGCACTGCCTGCCAGACGGCCTGCCCGACGGACGCCTTCCCGGCGCCCTACCAGCTCGATGCGCGGCGCTGCATTTCCTACCTCACGATCGAGCACAAGGGGCCGATCCCGGCCGAATTCCGCGCTGCGTTGGGCAACCGCATCTATGGCTGCGACGATTGCCTTGCGGTCTGTCCGTGGAACAGTTTTGCCAGCGCTGCGGGCGCCAACCGGGCTTTCCTGCCGCGCGCCGAACTGGCTGCGCCGCGTTTGGCCGAACTGCTCGCGCTGGATGACGCGGCCTTTCGCGCGCTGTTCGCCGGATCCCCGATCAAGCGCATCGGGCGCGACCGGTTCGTGCGCAATTGCCTCTATGCCGCCGGCAACAGCGGCGAGCCTTCACTGATGGCCCCGGTGCAGCGCCTGTTGGCCGATCCCGACCCCGCTGTGGCCGAGGCCGCCAGCTGGTCTCTGGACCGGCTGGCGGAGGTTATGCCAGTTCCTTGAGCGGCGTGGCTGCATCGGCCAGCCGTTCGGGCGCGATCACCGCGCCGGTCTCTACCAGCTTGCGGCCCTGCACATAGTCCTTGATCATGTTGACGCAGTCGAGCGCGACGACTTTGCCCGCCTTGAGGTAGATCACCGAGAAGCTGCGGGTGGCGGGATCGCCGCGCGTGATGACCGCATCGTGCCCGGTCGAAAGCCCCACGGTCTGGAGCTTCAGGTCATACTGGTTCGACCAGAACCACGGCACCGCGTGATAGGCGGCTTCAACACCGCAGATCGTCTTGGCCGCAACGGTTGCCATGTCGTTGGCGTTTTGCACTGATTCGAGCCGGATCACGGCGCCATCGGCAAAGGCGTTGGCATGGGCTGCGCAGTCTCCGATGGCATAGATATCGGGCAGCGAAGTGCGGCACTGGCCATCGACCAGCACGCCGTTTCCACCTTCCGCGCCCGCCGCGCGCAGCGGCTCCACACAAGGGATGATGCCGATGCCGACGATCACCAGATCGGCTGGCAGCACGGTGCCATCGACCATCTGCACGCCGGAAACCTTGCCGCCTTCACCCACCAGGCAATCGACCGAGACACCGGTACGCAGATCGACGCCGTGCGCGCGGTGATCGGCTTCATAGAACGCCGAGAGCGCTTCACCCGCCACGCGCGCCAGCACGCGCGGCAGGGCTTCGAGCAGGGTGACGTGGCAATCGAGCTTGGTCAAAACGGCCGCCGCCTCGAGCCCGATATACCCGCCGCCGATCACCACAGCGCGCTTTGCGCCGGCATCGAGCTCGCTCATCAGCCGGTCGACATCTTCGCGGGTGCGAACGGCATGGACGCCTGCCAGGTCGGCCCCGGCGCAGGTCAGCTTGCGCGGATCGCCGCCCGCTGCCCAGATCATGTGGCCATAGCGCAGCGTGCGTCCATCCCCCAACGACGCGACGTGTGCCGCCGCATCGAGCGTGGTAACTTCAGTGCCGAGCAGCATGGTCACTGCCTTGTCCGCCCAGAATGCCTCGGGCCGGATCATGATCCGCTCGAAGGTCTTCTCCCGTGCGAGGTATTCCTTGGACAGCGGCGGGCGCTCATAGGGAAACTCCCGCTCGCGCCCCACCACCATGACCGAACCTGCAAACCCGTTCTGCCGCAGCGCAATGGCCGCCTGTGCGCCGCCATGGCCCGCACCGACAATGATGACATCGGCCGTCAGATCCGTCTCGCTCATGCCCGCACTCCTTTTCGTGCGCGCGGATTTGGCGAAAAGTCGGCGCAGGTCAACTAGCCGAAAGCAGATTGTCCGCCCCGGCCCAGTTGATTGCCGCGTCCGGCTACCTTGCCAGCAACGTCCGCGCCTGACTGGCCAGCTGCGCGAGCATCGCGGGCGCGACACCCGTTGTTGCCTGCGCCCGGCCGGTCAGCGCGCGGAAATTGCGAACCGGCGTGGCTTGTGCTTCCAGCCACTGCGCCACGGCTGCGCCCGGATCCTGCCCGGCTGAGCGCGCAAGGAAATCGAGGCGCATTTGCTGGAAATCGCGCGCGAGGCCCGCCACCAGCAGACGTTCCCACGGATCGGAAGGGCTCATCCGGCTGGCCGCCTGCTGTGCCCAATCGAGCCCCAGCGCCGCGCCGAGCGCCGAGAACGCCGCCGTCAGCGCCGCCGGATCGATTGCGCGAGTGGCGGCGAGGTGAGCAAGGCCGATGGCACCGTCCATATCAACGAGGTGCGCGATGCGCTGCGCCACTTGGGGCGGCACGCCCTGATCGGTCAGTTCGGCGAGCAACCGCCGCGCCTGTACTTTCGCCTCGCCCTGCAGCAGTTCACCGGTGGATGCCGCGAGTTGCGTAACGCCCGGGGTCAGCTCATCGATCAGCTTGCCTGCCTCGAGCGACCCGCGCCCGGCACGCAGGACATCGGCGATATGGCCGCGCAGCACTTCGGCGACGCGGGCGTAGAGCGAGAGCCGCAGTTGTTCGGGCATGCCATCGCCGTCCGGCCCATCGAGCAGGGCCCAGATGCCCTTGAGGTCCAGCAGCCGCGCCGCCGTCACGAAGGCGGCCGCGACTTGCGCCAGGCTGCAACCCTCTTCCTCGACCAGTTCGAAGGGATGGACGGGCCCGAGATCATTGACGATCCGGTTGGCGAGCTTGGTCGCGATCAGTTCGCGGCGGAGACGGTGGCCCCGGATATCTTCGGCAAAGGTCTCCCGCATCTGCGGTGGGAAGGCGGCGAAGAGATCGGCCTCCAGCACCGGATCATCGACCACCGGACTTTCCTCCAGCGCGCGCTGCAACACCAGTTTGGAACTGGACAAGAGCACTGCGAGTTCGGGCCGGGTGAAGCCGTGTCCGCCCGCCGCGCGGCGCAACATGTCCTCGCTGCTGGCAAGGCCCTCGGTCTTGCGATCAAGGTCGCCGCCTTCCTCCAGCACATCGACCAGCCGCGCAAACGCGGGCGCCGCGCCCGGGCCGCCGCGCTCGGCAATCGACAGCGCGAGGGCCTGCAGGCGATTGTCCTCCAGCACGAGGTGCGCAACATCGTCGGTCATCGCGGTGAGCAGCGCGACGCGGCCCGGCTCGTCGAGACGCCCGGCGCGCTTGGCTGATGCGAGCGCGATCTTGATATTGACCTCGTTGTCCGAGCAATCGACGCCGGCCGAGTTGTCGATGAAGTCGGTGTTGATGCGCCCGCCACGCCCGCGTGCGCCAATCAGCGCATATTCGATGCGCCCGGCCTGCGTGGTGCCGAGATTGGCGCCCTCGCCGATCACCCGCGCGCGCACGTCCGCGCCGTTGATGCGCAGGCCGTCGTTGGCAGGATCGCCCACGGCAACGTTGTTTTCAGCCGACGCCTTCACATACGTGCCGATGCCGCCGAACCACATCAGGTCGACCGGGGCCTTGAGGATTGCGGTGATGAGCGCTTCGGGATCAAGCTCAGCCGCTTCGATGCCCAGCAGCGCGCGCACTTCATCCGAAAGCGGGATCTGCTTGGATGTCCGGGCAAACACGCCGCCGCCCTTGGAAATCAGCGACTTGTCATAATCGTCCCAGCTCGAACGCGGCAGCGCGAACATGCGCGACCGCTCGGCCCAGCTCGCCGCCGGATCGGGCGCGGGATCGAGGAAGATATGCCGGTGATCGAACGCCGCGACGACTTTCAACGCCTTCGAGAGCAGCATGCCGTTGCCGAACACGTCGCCCGACATGTCGCCGCAGCCCGCCACGGTGATCGGCTGCGTCTGCACATCTACGCCAAGTTCGCGGAAATGGCGCTGCACCGAAAGCCACGCGCCGCGCGCGGTGATGCCCATGGCCTTGTGGTCATAGCCCTTCGACCCGCCGCTTGCGAACGCATCATCCAGCCAGAAGCCGCCCGCCTCGGCGATGGCATTGGCGATATCGGAGAAGGTCGCGGTGCCCTTGTCTGCCGCCACGACGAAATAGGGGTCCTCGCCGTCGCGGATGATGACGCCCGCCGGATGGACCACCTTGCCGTCCACGATATTGTCGGTGACGGAAAGCAGCGTGCGGATGAACACTTCGTAGCTCGCGCGCCCCTCGGCCAGCCACGCCTCACGCGCGCGGACCGGGTCGGGCAGCTGCTTGGGATAGAAGCCGCCCTTGGCGCCTGTCGGCACGATCACCGCGTTCTTCACGCGCTGCGCCTTCATCAGGCCCAGCACTTCGGTGCGGAAATCGTCGCGCCGGTCGGACCAGCGCAGGCCGCCACGCGCAACCGGCCCGGCACGGAGGTGGATGCCCTCGACGCGCGGGCTGTAGACGAAGATTTCGCGCCACGGCACGGGCCGGGGGAGGCCCGGCACGAGCGCTGAATCGATCTTGAACGCCAGCGCCTCAGTGGCCGCAGGGGCGAAGGCATTGGTGCGCAGGATCGCCTCGGCCAGCGCGCGGAACTGGCGCAGCAGGCGGTCGTCGTTGATTGCGGCGACGCCTGCGAGCCCAGCGCGAATCTGCTCGGCAAAGGTGGCTTCCGCTTCGTCGCGGTCCTTGTCGAAATCGGGATCGTGCCGCGCGAGAAACAGGCCGATCAACCCGCGCGTTACTTGCGGGGCGCTGCGCAGCGCCTCGACCGCCGTGGCGATCGAGAAAGTCATGCCCGCCTGCCGCAGATAGCGGTACCACGCGCGCATCCAGTTTGCGCCGCGCGCGGTCAGGCCCGCCGTCACGATCAGGCGGTTGAACTGGTCGTCTTCCGCTGCGCCGTTCAGCACGGCAGCGAGCGATTCCTCGATGGCGTCGGCGCGCGCCAGCAGCGCCTCGCCGTCGATCCCTTCGGGCAGCGCGACGAGGAAATCATGGATGAAGCCCAGCCGCCCCTTGTCGAGCGCGGTCGGCACTTCCTCCAGCACGCGGAAGCCGAAGTTTTCGAGCACTGGCACAGCGTCTGAAAGCACGATGGCACCTTCGCGCTGATAGAGCTTGAGGCGCAGGCCTTCCTCACCGGGCAGGCGGTGGAGCCGCACCGCGCGGCGCGGGGCGCCTGTCTGCGTCAGCGCGCGCAGCACGCGGATATCGCCCGCCGCTTCGGCCGGGCCATAGGCGCTGCGGTAGCCGATGGGGAACGCATC
>CANCET010000043.1 GCA_947375105.1 Sphingomonadaceae bacterium | reverse complement strand
GAGTGGGTCACGCGCCTGCTGGCGGAGGAAGGCCTGTGCCTTGGGCTTTCCAGCGGCATCAACGTGGCGGGCGCGGTCGCACTCGGCAAGCAGCTGGGGCCGGGCAAGCGCGTCGCCACGATCCTGTGCGATACCGGCTTCCGCTACCTCTCCTCGCTCTATAACCCGGAGTGGCTGCGCGCGAAGGGCCTGCCGGTCTTCCCCTGGCTCGCATAAGCGGATAGTATCAGGGGCATGGCATTGTTCGGCCTCAGATCTGATCGCGCAGTGGCGGCGGTCGAGCCTGCTGAAACGGCAGAGGCGGCGCGGCTGGCCGCGCTCCAGCCAGCCTATCCCACACCGCGAGAACTGCGCGCGCAGGCGGTGCACCGGCTTCAGATCGGGCTGTTCGGGCTTGCCGGCATGCTGCTGATCGTCAGCCTCGCGAACGTCATCATGGACCGGGCCAAGCAGGTGGACCGTGCGGCGGCGGGGGCCCCCGCAGTGGCCGCCAGCCCCAGTGCAACGCCAAGCACCGCCAACGATCCGCTTGTCGACATGGGCGTTGCGCCCGAACTGCCGGTATCGAGCGGCGCCAAGCCCGCGCGGCCCGCGCCGCGGCCTACCGAAAACTGATCCGTCTTCGCGCTGTCCTGCTGCTCGCCGCGGGTGCCTTGTCGCTCGCCGGCTGCACCAAGCCGCCGCCGCGCGCGCCGCTGGGCCTGTTCACCAGCTTGCCCATCCTGTGGCGCGAGGCTGACGGTATCGCGGCGCAACTTGCCGGGCCGGGCAAGCCGCACTGGGCGCGCCCGGTGCTGGAAGAACGCCGCCGGCTGGTTCCGCTCGATACGCTGCTGCATCCCGCAGGCTTCGACGATCTCCTGATCGCGCAGCCGCGCCCGCTGGAGCCGGCCGAGAATGTCGCGCTCGATCGCTGGGTGCGCGCGGGCGGGCACCTGCTGCTGTTCGCTGATCCGCTGCTGACGAGCGAGAGCCGGTTCGCGCTCGGCGATCCGCGCCGCCCCGCCGATACGGTGCTGCTGGAGCCGATTCTCGCGCATTGGGGTCTTGCACTGCGGGCAGGAGATGGAGCGCGGGAAAGTGCGGGAACGGGGTTTGCCGTTGCCGCGCCGGGCATGCTGGAGCGCCTGCCGGGCGCGCCGCCTGATTGCGCCATCGAACAGGAAGGCCTCGTCGCGCAATGCCGCATCGGCACGGGAACTGCGCTGATTGTGGCCGATGCCGCCTTGCTGGAACCGGCCGAGGGGCCTGCCGCCGCCACCCGCGCCCGCGTGCTGCGCGGATTGCTCGGCCGGGCCTTCGCCCGCTGACTTTTCCACATGGAAATTCGCGGAAAATCATCGCGGGAAAATGCGGGAATGAGGCGGCCTTGCGCGGGCGTTATGTTGGCGGACTGTGGAATCTGGCGGAATTGCGTGATTTTGCCAAAGGGGCCGCAGCCAGGTCCGCGAACTACGTGATTGCACCACGCAAAGATTCATCCACTGGAATCAACGTTTGAACGCAATTTCCCGCATTTTCCCCTTTTCGCCCGGGGTCTCCCGCGTTAAGACATCTTCCCATCAGGACGGACTCCATGACGCATCCGCGGGGGATGAGTCGGCTACGCGGGTGTGCGCAGCCGGGTTGGGAGGCTTTCGTCCGGGACGGGGAAGCGGCACGTGGCTGGGGCGCAGTCGCAATACTGGGGGCAAGGCTTTTCGCCACGCGGCGAGAAGAACCGCTTCGTCCTCCCTGCCGATTTCCGCCAGACCGTCCGTGATGCCTCGCGCGGCAACCGCGTCTTGTGCCTCGACAAGCACGCCAAGCACCCCTGCCTCGTCGGCTTTGGCGAAATGCGCGCGGACAGCTTTGCCGAGCAGATCGCACATGAAGAACGCGTCGCGATCGAACGCGGCGAGCCTTTCGACATCGACGAACGTGCCGCGCAGCTCAGCGGCTTCGCGCGCATCAGCTTCGATGATTCCGGCCGCTTCGTGCTGCCCGAATACCTCGGCGAGCAAGTCGCGGTGAGCGATGCACTTTATTTCCACGGCGGCATCCACCAGTTCACGATCTGGGCGCCGGACGTGTTGTTCACGATGGGTTCGGGCTGGGACTCGGTGAAATCCGCATGCCGCGCCAAGATGGCCGAACATGCCGCCAAGGCTGCCCGCAAGTGAGTGGCCCAATTGCCTTGGATGGGCCCCACATCCCCGTGCTTCTCGATGAGGTTGTCGCCGCGCTGAACCCCCAAGGCGGCCTGACTCCCGGTGCACTGATCGTGGACGCCACCTTCGGCGCAGGCGGATACACCCGCCGCCTTCTCGGTGCCGGCGCCACTGTCCACGCCTTCGATCGCGACCCCGATGCGATTGCGGCGGGGCGGGCCTGGGGGGAAGTCTCCGAAGTGCCGCCGCGCCTAGTGCTCCACCCGCGCCGCTTTTCTGAACTGGCCGAAGGGCTGGCCGAAGCGGGCGTGGCTTGCGTGCAGGGCGTGGTGTTCGATATCGGCGTCAGCTCTATGCAGCTCGATCAGGCCGCGCGCGGCTTCGCCTTTTCGAACAATGGTCCGCTCGATATGCGCATGTCGCAGGAAGGCGAAAGCGCCGCCGATTTCCTCAACGGCGCAAGCGAGGAAGCGATTGCCGACGTGCTCTATCACTACGGCGAGGAGCGCCAATCGCGCCGCATCGCGCGCGCCGTGGTCGCCGCGCGGCCGCTAACCACCACCGGGCAGTTCGCAGATGTGGTGCGCAAGGCGCTCGGCTACCGCCCCGGCGCGCCGAAGGATCCGGCCACGCGCAGCTTCCAGGCCGTGCGCATCCACGTGAACGGCGAGCTTGACGAGCTGACTGCTGCCCTTGCCGCGGCAGAGCGCGTGCTTGCCCCCGGCGGCAAGCTGGCGGTCGTCAGCTTCCACAGCCTCGAAGACCGGATCGTGAAGCAGTTTCTGCGCGAAGCTGCCGGAGCCATGCCTGCCGGATCGCGCCACTTGCCCGTGCGCGCCGCAGCCGCGCAGCCGGTGTTCGAAAAGCCTTCCGCCGCGATCCGCCCGAGCGCGGAAGAGCAGGCGCGCAACCCCCGCGCGCGCTCTGCCACCTTGCGCTGGGCCGTGCGCACCGCTGCGCCCGCAAGAGGAGGACTGGCGGCATGATGGTGAGCGCCAACCGCTTCCGTTCGATCGGCTGGATCGCGCTGCTGCTCGTCTGCGGCGCGCTGGTCATGGTGCTGGCATTCCGTGTCAACGCGCTGCGCAGCCAGGTTCACCGTACCGAGTTGCAGATCGTTTCGCTGCGCAAGGAGAAGCTCTACCTCGAAACCGAGGTGGAGACGCGCGCCAACCAGCAGCAATTGAAGCTCTGGAACGATGTCGAGTTCGGCTATGTCGCGCCTTCGGCCGGCCAGTACCTTTCGAACGAGCGCCAGCTTGCCGCATTTGCCAAGCCCGATGGTCCTGACAGCCCCGCCCCGATCCGCGTGGCGAGCGCGGATGATGCCGTTGCGGCCGAAGCGGCATTCCCTTCGGTGATCGCCGGCCTTGCTGGCGAACCCGATATTTCGGCGCCCGCTGCCGCATCCGACGATGATGCCAAGCCTGCCGCGAAGCCTGCCGATGCCGCAGAGCGTGCCACCGCAACTGCCAACCTCGGCGCGCGGCTGGCCATGGTGACCCCGCTCGGGAAGGCCGGCGCCGACAAGCCCGGCAAGAGCAAGGACGGCAAGAGCAAGGACGGCAAGAGCAAGGACGGCAAGATCAAGGACGGCAAGATCAAGGCCGAGAAGAGCAAGGACGGGACGGACAAGCTGGGCCTCGCCAAGTCTGCCAAGACGGCGAAGGACGATGCCGCGAAGCCCGGCAAGGGCGCGAAGCTCGCCGCGAGCAAGGCCGGTTCCAGCGCGGCGAAAGTGGCGCCTGGCAAGACCGCCCCCGGCAAGACAGCCCCCGGGAAGACAGCAAAGCCCGCCAAGCCGGCTACCAAGGGGGGCAAGTCCGCCCCGTGAACGCGCTCACCGCCTCTGCCGCGATCGCCACTGGCCGCGTCCAGCTGGCCAATGTCCGCCAGGGCGCGCTCGTTACCGCCCGGATGCGCGCGCTGTGGGTGATGGTGCTGTTCATTTTCGCCACGCTCACTGCCTGCGTGCGGATCGGCCAGCTTGGCCTGTTCGAACAGACGCCCGAGCGCACCTCGCTGGCCGAAGCGCTGCTGCCCTCGCGCGGGGAAATCACCGATCGCAACGGGCTCGCGCTGGCCCGCGCCTTCGCGTCCTATTCGTTGTGGTTCAATCCCAAGGCGCTCGGGACCAGCGGCGCGCCGCTGGTCAAGACGCCCGAGGAAGTCGCCCGCGCGCTCGTCGGGATCTTTCCGGATGCGGATTATGCCGATCTCGTGGCGCGGCTGAAATCAGGCAAGCCGTCCTACCTTCGGCGCCGCGTGCTGCCCGAAGACGCCAACAAGGTCTTTGCACTGGGCGAACCCGCGCTCGAATTCCCGCGTGAAGAACAGCGCTTCTACCCGCAGGGCTCGCTGGCCGCGCATGTGCTCGGCTATGTCGACGAGGCGGGCAAGGGCCATGTCGGCATGGAGCAGGTGCTCGAAAACCGTCTGCTCGATCCCGCGTGGCGCGGCACCCCCACCGCGCTTTCGCTCGATGCACGGGCACAGGGCGCGCTTGAGGACGAGCTCGGGCGCGGGATGATGGAAACCAACGCGAAGGGCGCGGCCGGAGTGATCCTCGATGCCGACAGCGGCGAAGTGATCGCGCTTGCCTCGCTGCCCTCTTTCAATCCGAACCGTTCCGATCTTGCCTACAACGATCTCGTGTTCAACCGCGTCTCGAACCAGGTCTACGAGCTTGGCTCCACCTTCAAGCCGATCACCATTGCCTCGGCCATCGATGCCGGCGTGGTGACGGATCTTGCGGTGCGCTACCCCTCGGTGCCGTTCAAGATGGGCAGCTTCACCATCCATGACAGTCACGATTTCGGCACGTCGCTGAATGTGCCCGAAGCGCTGATCCATTCATCGAACGTGGTTCTAGCGCACGTGGCAGACAATCTCGGCGCCCCGGCGCTCAAGCACACGATGGAAGCGCTCGGCATGAACGAGCGCCCGACCATCGAACTGCCGGCGCGCGGCTTCCCGCTGTGGCCGCGCGGTGGCGGTGAGGGCGGCAAGGGTGATTGGGCCCGGCTGACGACGATGACGGTGAGCTACGGCCACGGCATCGCGGTTACTCCGCTGCACCTCGCCTCCGCGTATGCCGCGCTGGTCAATGGCGGGATCTGGCGCCCGGCCACACTCTACAAGGTCGATCCCGCGCACCTCGCGCCCGGCCGCCGCGTGTTCCAGGCCTCGACCAGCGCGCGCCTGCGCCAGTTGCTGCGCATGATCGTGGTCGATGGCACGGGCCGCAAGGCCGATGCGCCGGGCTTTCGCGTCGGCGGCAAGACCGGATCGGCTGAAAAGCCCGGCACAGGCGGCTATCGCAAGACTTCGCTGATCGCGACGTTCGCCGCCGCCTTCCCGATGGACAAGCCGCGCTACGTGGTGATCGTGATGCTCGACGAACCGCAAGCCACCACCGCCACGTCGGGCCAGCGCACCGCTGCGTGGAATGCCGCGCCGATCGTTGGCCGGCTGGTGCCGCGCATCGGACCGATGCTCGGCGTGGTGCCCGATGCGCACCACGATGTGGATATTTCCGACCTCAGTCCGCTGGTCGGTTCCGGAGAAGGCGAATGAACCTCGGCGCACTCGCTGCTGCGGCGGGCGCCGCGCTGCCTGATGGCGCGGGCGCCCACGTTGGCGCGCAAGTTACGGGCTTTGCCATCGATCACCGCAAGGTCGCCCCCGGCACCGTGTTCGGCGCGTTTCCCGGCACGCGCGTGAACGGGGAGGACTTCATCGCGGACGCGATCAAGGCGGGCGCGATTGCTGTCGTTGCCCGGCCCGAAGCCGTGGTCGAAGGCGCGGTCCACATCAGCGATCCCGCGCCGCGCCGGGCCTTTGCGCGCCTTGCCGCGCCGTTCTACGCGCCGGTGCCTGAAACACTCGTCGCGGTGACGGGCACCAACGGCAAGACCTCGACCGTCGAGATGACCCGCCAGTTGTGGCGCATGGCTGGCTTCCACGCTGCATCGATCGGCACACTGGGCGTGACGACGGCGGATGAAAGCATCTCCACCGGGCTGACGACGCCGGATATCGTGACATTTCTTGCCAATCTTGCGGGCCTCGCGCGCGAAGGCGTGACTCATGTCGCCTATGAGGCGTCCAGCCACGGGCTCGACCAGTTCCGCAACGAAGGGCCGCGCGTCATGGCCGGGGCCTTCACCAATCTCAGCCGCGATCACCTCGATTATCATGGCACGATGGACGCCTATTTCGCGGCCAAGATGCGCTTGTTCGGCGATGTGATTGCCGCAGACGGCACAGCGGTGATCTGGGCCGATGATGCGTGGTCCGCGCAGGCGATTGCCGCCGCCACGGCGCGCGGCCTGAAGCTTGTCACGGTGGGTGAGGGGGGCGAGACGCTGCGCCTCGTTTCGCGGACGCCGACACTGCTGGGGCAGACGCTGGAGCTGGCCTTCGAAGGTGCCGTGCGCAAGCTCGATCTGCCGCTGATCGGCGCGTATCAGGCCGCCAATGCGCTGGTTGCGGCAGGGCTGGTCATGGCCACGGGCGGCGATCCGGCAGCCACGCTTGCCGCGCTTTCGCGCATCCAGCCAGTGCGCGGGCGGCTCGAACGCGCGGCGATCACGCGGCAAGGCGCGCCGGTCTATGTCGATTACGCGCATACCCCCGATGCGATCACTGCTGCCATCGCTGCGCTGCGCCCGCATGTCGGAAGCGCGGGCAAGCTGATCACCGTGTTCGGTGCAGGCGGCGACCGCGACGCGGGCAAGCGCCCTGAAATGGGCCGTGCGGCCTGCGCAGGTTCGGAAGTCGTGATCGTTACCGACGACAATCCGCGCGGCGAGGATGCGGGCGCGATCCGCGCTGCCGTGCTCGGCGGCTGCGACGCGCGTGCGCGCGAAGTGGCCGGCCGGCGCGAAGCCATCGCTACCGCCATTGCCGAAGCCGGTTCGGGCGATATCGTGCTGGTGGCGGGCAAGGGCCATGAACAAGGCCAGATCGTGGGACGCGGCGAAGCCATGCGCGTCCTTCCCTTCGACGACGTGCAAGTGGCGCGGGAGTGCAGCCAATGAATGCGATGAGAGCTCTGCTGCCATGGCCTGCCGAGGCCAGCGACGCCATTGGCCTCGCGCTGTGGAGCGCAGAGGAAATCGCGGCGGCGACGGGCGGCAAGGCATCGGGCGTGTTCGAGGTTTCGGGCTGCGCCACCGACAGCCGCGAAGTCCAGCCCGGCGATCTGTTCATCGCGCTGAAGGGCGCCGAGAGCGATGGCCATGCCTTTCTCGAAGGCGCATTTGCACGCGGAGCCACCGCGGCACTGGTCGAACGGCCGGTTCCCTGGCCGCATGTGCTGGTGCAGAGCACGACCCAGGCGCTCGTCGATCTGGGCCACGCCGCACGCGCGCGGGTCGATGCCGTGGGCGGCGTGGTGATCGGCGTGACCGGTTCGGCAGGCAAGACCGGCGTGAAGGAAGCGCTTTATGCTGCGCTGGACCGGGGCAGCCGGGGCCGCGCGCATCGCTCGGTCAAGAGCTACAACAACCATGTCGGTGTGCCGCTCAGCCTTTCGCGCATGCCGGCGCGTACGCGTTTCGGCGTGCTCGAGATGGGGATGAACCACGCCGGTGAACTTGCCGCGCTGACCCGGCTGGTGCGCCCGCACATTGCCATCGTCACCACCATCGCGCCCGCGCACATCGGCCATTTTTCGGGCGAGGAAGCCATTGCCCACGCCAAGTCCGAGATCTTCGAAGGGCTGGAGCCGGGCGGCACCGCGATCATCCCGGCAGACAGCCCGCACTTCGCGCTGCTGCGCGAAGCCGCGGCGCGCTATGCCGGACATGTCGTCAGCTTCGGCCGGAGTGCGCATGCTGATGTGCGCTTGCTCGATGCGGTGCCGGCCTTTTCCGGCGGTACGCTCGTCACTGCCGCGTTTTCCGGTCCGCTCGGCCCGCGCAAGCTGTGCTACGCGATTGCCCAGCCCGGCGCGCACTGGGTGGACAATTCGCTGGCGGTCATGGCCGCTGTCGCTGCCGCCGGGGGCGATCTCGGCGCGGCGGGCCTCGCGCTTTCCGAAATGGAAGGCCTGGCCGGGCGCGGCGCGCGCCACGTGATCGATGCGCCGAGCGGCGACGGTTCGGGCAAGGCGCTGATCATCGACGAAAGCTACAACGCCAATCCCGCCTCGATGCGCGCGACCATTGCCGCACTGGGCGAAGTGCCCGCGCGCCGCCGCATCGCCGTGCTCGGCGCGATGAAGGAACTGGGCGAGGCATCCGATGGCTATCACGCCGGACTGGCCGAGCCGCTGCTTGCCGCCGGGGTCGAACGGATCATTCTGGTTGGCCTGGAAATGGGCGCTCTTGTGGCCGAGCTGGGCAGGGCGCTGGGGAAAAGCGCCGCCGCCGCGCTTGCCGCACGAATCGAACTCGACCATGCCGAAACAGCTGCAGAAGCGGCGGAATGCCTTGCGGCCGATGCACCGCAGGGCGGCGACGCCATTCTGGTCAAGGGGTCGAATTCGGTCGGGCTGGGCGCCCTCGTGCGCGCGCTGACGGCTGGAGCAAGGCCGGCAAGAGCCGTAACGGCCGGGGAAAACTGAATGCTCTATCTGCTGGCGCACTGGCTGCATTTCGAGGGTTTCGCCAACCTCATCCGCTACCAGTCGTTCCGCTCGGGCGCCGCACTGCTCACGGCGCTTACCATCGGCCTGATCATCGGCCCGCGCTTCATCGATATGCTGCGCGTGCGCCAGGGCAAGGGTCAGCCGATCCGCGCCGATGGCCCGCAATCGCATCTCGCCAAGCGCGGTACGCCAACGATGGGCGGGCTGATGATCGTCACCAGCCTCGCGATTTCGTTGCTGCTGTGGATGGATCTTACCAGCAAGTTCGTCTGGGCCTGCCTTGTGGTTACGCTCGGCTTCGGGTTGATCGGCTTTCTCGACGATTACGCCAAGGTCACCAAATACGCCCACGCCGGCCTTTCGGCGCGCATCCGGCTAGTTGCCGAATTCGTCGTGGCCGGCGCCGCGCTCTCGCTCGTGGTGACGGACACCAATCTCTACTTGCCGGTGTTCAGCAATCTGTATGTGCCGATGGGCCCGCTCTACTACCTGTTCGCGGCCTTCGTCATCGTTGGTGCGGGCAATGCGGTGAACCTGACCGACGGGCTCGACGGCCTGGCGACGATGCCCGTCATCATCGCGGCGGGCACCTTCGCGATCATTGCCTACCTCGCCGGCCGCGTCGATTATGCGCACTACCTCGGCATCCAGCACGTGCCGCGCGCGGGTGAGCTTTCGATCTTCTGCGGCGCAGTGATGGGCGCAGGCCTTGCGTTCCTGTGGTTCAATGCGCCGCCCGCCGCGGTGTTCATGGGCGATACCGGCAGCCTCGCGCTGGGCGGCACGCTGGGCGTGATCGCGGTCTCGATCCACCACGAGATCGTGCTGGGCATCGTCGGCGGCCTGTTCGTGATGGAGGCGGTCTCGGTCATCGTGCAGGTCTTTGTCTACAAGCGCACCGGCAAGCGCGTGTTTCGCATGGCGCCGATCCACCATCATTTCGAGCAATTGGGCTGGAAAGAATCGACCGTCGTCATTCGCTTCTGGATCGTCTCGATCGTGCTCGCGCTGATCGGTCTCGCCACGCTCAAGGTGCGATAAGCGGCGGATGATCGTCTCCCCCGCCTTTGCCGGCAAGCGCTATGCAGTCCTCGGCCTCGCCCGGTCGGGGCTGGCGAGCGTTGCCACGCTGCTGGCGAGCGGTGCCGACGTCACCGCGTGGGATGGGCGCGAGGACGCGCGCGATGCGCTCGACGGCCGCGCCACGATTGCCGATCCGCTCGCAATCGACCTCACCGGCTTCGACGGCGTCGTCGTCTCGCCCGGCGTGCCGCTCAATCGCCACCCCATCGCCGCCCACGCGCGCAGCTTCGGGGTGCCGGTGATCGGCGATATCGAACTGTTCGCGCAGGCCCGCGCCTGCCTGCCGCCGCACAAGGTGGTGGCGATCACCGGCACCAATGGCAAATCGACCACCACCACGCTGGTCCACCATATCGCCGCGCAGGCCGGGTTGCCCACGGTGATGGGCGGCAACATCGGGCTGCCGATCCTTGGCCAGCCGCCGCTGCCGGCGGGCGGGGTCTATGTCCTGGAACTGTCGAGCTACCAGATCGACCTCACCTACAGCCTTCACGCGGACATCGCCGCTTTCATCAACCTCAGCCCCGATCACCTCGATCGGTATGACGGCTATGAAGGCTATGGCGCATCCAAGGCGCGGCTGTTCGAAATGCAGCAGGACGGGCAGTTCGCCGTGTTCGGCTGCGGCGACGATGATACCCGGCACATCGCCGCTGCCGTCACCGCACGCCGCCCCGAGGGTGATGTCGCGGTGGTCGATCCCTCCACGTTGACGGGGCAGGCCGAGTGGCCATCGTTGCAAGGCCCGCACAATCTTCAGAATGCGGCCATCGCGGTCGCCATCGCGGAGCGGCTCGGCATTGCGGAACCCGTCTGGCGTGCTGCGCTAGCCAGCTTCGTCGGCCTGCCACACCGCATGGAGCGCGTCGCGGAGGCGAATGGTGTCCTCTTCATCAACGACAGCAAGGCGACCAATCCCGCTTCGACCGCGCCCGCATTGGGCGCATGGCCGCGCGTCCACTGGATTCTCGGCGGCCTGCCGAAGGGCGACGATCTCGATGCCTGTGCCCCCTATTTCAGCCACGTTGTGCAGGCCTACACCATTGGCGAGGCCGGACCCCGCTTTGCCGAGATCCTCGAGCCGGTGATGCCGGTCCAGCGCAGCGAGATGCTGTGCGATGCGGTGCGGCAGGCCATGGATGCCGCGCAGCCTGGCGATGTCGTCATGCTCTCGCCCGCTTGCGCCAGCTTCGACCAGTTCCGCGATTTCGAGGCGCGCGGCGACAGCTTCCGTCAGATCGTGACCGCGCTGATCGCCGAGAGGGCCATCGGGAGCGCCGGCACATGAACGCACATCAGCCCACCCGGCAGGTCGCCACCCAGCTGCCCGGCGGCGGTGTGCGGATTGCGCCGCGCACCAATCGGTATCGCCGTACGCGCCGCAGCGAACTCGTGATCTGGTGGCGCGAGATCGACCGCGTCCTCCTCGCACTGGTGCTCATGCTCGTCACCGTCGGCACGGTGGCGGTCGCGGCGTCCTCTCCTGCCAGTGCGCACCGGCTGTCCACGCCGGGCAAGGCACTCGGCGATCTCTACTTCTTCTGGCTGCACTTGCGCTGGCTCTCGGTGGGGCTGTTCGCGATGTTCGTCGCTTCGCTGCTGCCCAAGGAAACCACGCGCCGCCTTGCGATCATCCTCGCCGCCACGATGCTCGTGGCACTCGTCTTCGTGCCGATCTTCGGCAGCGAAGTGAAAGGCGCCAAGCGGTGGCTGTGGATCGGCTTCAGTCTCCAGCCATCGGAATTTCTCAAGCCCGGCTTTGCGATCGTGGTCGCGTGGATCCTTTCGTGGCGCGTGCGCGATCCCAACATTCCCGTCATCCCGATCACCATCGGCCTGATGGGGCTGATCGGCGCGCTGCTGATGGCGCAGCCCGATTTCGGCTCGACCGTGCTGTTTTGCGGCGTGTGGTTCGTGCTCGTGCTGCTGTCCGGCCTCAGCCTCAACAAGATCGGCTGGAGCTTCGGCGGCGGCATTGTCATCTTCATCCTTGCCTATCTGTTCTATCCCAACGCCACCCACCGCATTGACGCGTTCCTTTCGGGCGGCAGTGAATTCGATCAGGTCGATCTGGCCATGCGCACGCTCGTCAGCGGCGGGTGGAGCGGCGCTGGCCTGTGGCTCGGCAGCCGCAAGATGGCGCTGCCCGAAGCGCATACCGACTACATCTTCTCGGTGATCGGAGAGGAGTTCGGCCTCATCGCCTGCGCGCTGATCGTGGTGCTCTATTGCGCCATCGTGATCCGCGTGATGCTGCGGCTGGCGGATGAGGAAGACCTGTTCACCGTGCTCGCCGCCGCCGGCCTCACCGCGCAGCTGGCCGGGCAGGCCTTCATCAACATCCTCGTCAACCTCCAGCTCTTCCCTTCCAAGGGCATGACGCTGCCGCTCATCAGCTATGGCGGTTCCTCCACCATTGCGCTGCTGCTCGGCGTCGGGTTCCTCCTCGCCATCACGCGGCGCAATCCCTATCTCTCGCGCGAGACGACGGACCTGAGGGAGCTCGCGCGGACATGACAGATCACCTGCCCGGCGTATCACGCCATTTCGTTCTCGCAGCGGGCGGCACTGGTGGGCACCTGCTGCCTGCTTTCGCACTGGCGGCCGAGCTGGACCGGCGCGGGCATCACGTGGCGCTGGTGACCGACGAGCGCGGCGCGAAGATTCCCGGCAAGCCTTCGTTCCTCCCTGCGCACGTGCTCCCTGCCGGCCGGCTCGGGAAGAATCCGATTGCGCTGGCCAAGGGCCTTGCCGCGATCTGGCGCGGCCGCGCGATGGCGCTGCGCTTATTCGAAAGCTTCGAGCCAGCGTGTGTCGTCGGCTTCGGCGGCTATCCCGCGCTGCCAGCGCTGCTCGCCGCGCGGTCGGCACGCATTCCCACGGTGATCCACGAACAGAACGCGGTGCTGGGCCGGGTCAACCGCTTCCTCGCCAAGGGCGTCGATGCCATCGCCACTGCCTATATGGAGGTCGAGCGGCTCGATCCCAAGCTGTGGGGCAAGGTTCACCGCGTGGGCAATCCAGTGCGCGCGGAAGTCCTCGCGCTGCGCGGCGAAGCATTTCCGGAGTTCACCGAGGACAGCCTGTTGCGCGTGCTGGTGACGGGCGGCAGTCAGGGCGCTTCGGTCCTGTCCGAAGTCGTGCCCGATGGCCTGGCCATGCTCCCCCCGGCGCTGCGCCACCGCCTGCAGGTGACGCAGCAATGCCGGCCCGAGGATATCGAGGCCGTGCGCGCGCGCTATGCTGTGCACCAGATTCCGGCCGAGCTCGGGACGTACTTCGAGGACATGGCGAGCCGGCTTGCCGAAGCGCACTTGTTCATCGGCCGTTCGGGCGCATCGACGATTGCCGAACTCACCGCCGTGGGCCGCCCGGCCATCCTCGTGCCGCTGCCCATCGCCACCGACGACCATCAGGCTGTCAACGCGCGCGAGATGGTGAAGGCAGGCGGCGCGCGGGCGATCCGCCAGGCGGGCTTCACGCCCAAGGAACTGGCCAAGCAGATTCAGGCGATGGCGCTCAGCCCCGCCGCGCTCGCCAATGCCGCACACGCCGCCTGGAATTGCGGCCTGCCCAACGCGGTCAAGGATCTGGCGGATCTGGTCGAAGGCTTCGGCGGCGTGCCGCTGATGGATGTTATTCGTATGGAAGCGATGCAGGCGGCCCCATCGGCGCGCGAGGCGCTGGCAAAGGAGTCTGCTGAATGAAGGGCGTCGGCACCGAGATCGGGACGATCCATTTCGTCGGCATCGGCGGCATCGGCATGTCCGGCATTGCCGAAGTGATGCACAATATGGGTTATAGCGTGCAAGGCTCCGACATGGCGGAAAGCTATGTCGTCGACGGCCTGCGCCAGCGCGGCATCGCGGTGATGATCGGCCAGCGCGCCGAAAACGTCGCGGGCGCGGCAGTCGTTGTGACGTCCACTGCCGTGAAGCGCGACAATCCCGAAGTCGTCGCTGCGTTGGAAGCCCGCGTCCCCGTGGTGCGCCGCGCGGAAATGCTGGCCGAACTGATGCGGCTGAAAAACACCGTCGCGGTAGCGGGCACGCACGGCAAGACGACCACGACCTCGATGGTTGCTTGCCTGCTCGATGCGGGCGGGATCGATCCCACCGTGATCAACGGCGGCATCATCAATTCCTACGGCTCCAACGCGCGGCTGGGTGACAGCGAGTGGATGGTGGTCGAGGCGGATGAAAGCGACGGCTCGTTCCTGCGTCTGGACGGCACGCTGGCGGTCGTCACCAACATCGATCCCGAGCATCTCGATCACTACGGCTCGTTCGAGCGGGTCAAGGACAGCTTCGTCGAATTCATCGAGAACGTGCCGTTTTACGGCGCGGCGATCCTGTGCATCGACCATCCCGAAGTGCAGGCGATCATCCCCAAGGTGCGCGACCGCCGCGTGGTGACCTACGGCTTTTCGGCGCAGGCCGATGTGCGCGGCGAGGCCGTCACGCCCATCGCGCTTGAAGGTTCGGGGGGCGGCAACCGCTTCACCGCCGTTCTGCGCCAGCGCGATGGCAGCTTCCGCCGCATCGAGGGCATCGAACTGCCCATGCCCGGCCGCCACAACGTGCAGAACGCGCTCGCCGCCGTTGCCGTCGCGGTGGAAATGGGCGTTTCGGAAGACCTCATCCGCACCGGGTTCGCGAAGTTCGGCGGGGTCAAGCGCCGCTTCACCAAAGTCGGTGAAGTGGACGGCGTCACCGTGATCGACGATTACGGCCACCACCCGGTCGAAATCCGCGCCGTCCTCGCCGCCGCGCGCGAGGGCGTGCAGGGCCGGGTGATTGCGGTCGTCCAGCCACACCGCTTCACCCGCCTGCGCGATCACATGGAAGACTTCCAGGGCGCTTTCAACGACGCCGACGTCGTCTATGCCGCGCCCGTTTATCCGGCGGGCGAGCAGCCGATCGAGGGCGTGGACAGCGCCGCGATGGTCGAGGGCATCAAGGCGCGCGGCCACCGCTCCGCGCACCTGATCGCGGGTGCGGATGCGCTGGCGGTGGAACTGGCGGGCGTGATCCAGCCGGGTGATATGGTCGTCTGCCTTGGCGCAGGCGATATCACCAAGTGGGCGGCGGGCCTTGCGAGCGCGATCGCCAAGCAGAGGGAGGCGGCGTGACCACGCTCACGGCCATTCCCCCGGTTCGCGGCAAGCTCTCGCCGAACGCCCCGCTCGCGCCGCTGGTCTGGTTCAAAGCCGGCGGCACCGCGCAGTGGCTGTTCGAGCCCAAGGACGTGGCCGATCTGCGAGACTTCCTCGCAGGCCTTGCCCCTGATGTGCCGATCATGGCGCTCGGCCTAGGCTCCAACCTGATCGTGCGCGATGGCGGGGTTTCCGGTGTTGTCGTCCGCCTCGGCAAGGCGTTCGCCAAGGTCGAAAAAGTCGACGAAGTAACGCTCGATTGCGGCGGCGGGGCCAGCGGCATTTTCGTCTCCAGCACGGCGCGCGATCATGGCATCGCGGGCCTCGAATTCCTGCGCTCGATCCCCGGCACCGTGGGCGGCTTCGTGCGCATGAACGGCGGGGCCTATGGCCGCGAGGTCAAGGATATCCTGATCGACTGCGACGTGGTGACCCGCTCGGGCGAGATCGTCACCTTGCCGGTGAGCGAGCTCGGCTACACCTATCGCCATTCGGTGTTGACCGACGGCAGCATCGTCGTCGCCGCGCGCTTCCGGGGCCATCCGGGCGAACCTGCGGCGATCCAGGCCGAAATGGACCGCATCAGCGCCGCGCGCGAAGCCAGCCAGCCGCTGCGCAGCAAGACCGGCGGCAGCACCTTCAAGAACCCCGATGGCGGCAAGGCGTGGGAACTCGTCGACAAGGCCGGTTGCCGGGGCCTCACGCTTGGCGGCGCGCAAGTCTCCGAGAAGCACACCAATTTCCTTATCAACACTGGTGAGGCGACCAGCGCCGATATCGAAGCCCTGGGCGAGGAAGTGCGGCGGCGCGTCAAGGACCAATCGGGCGTGGACCTCCAGTGGGAAATTCAGCGAGTCGGCATGTTTGCCGGAGCGCCACAAGAACGCTTGGGGAAACCATGAGCCTGCCCAAACTCCATATCGCCGTGCTGATGGGCGGCTGGTCGAGCGAACGTCCCGTCTCGCTCATGTCCGGTGAGGGCGTTGCCAAGGCGCTCGAAGCCAAGGGTCACCGCGTGACTCGCATCGACATGGGCCGCGACGTTGCGCAGCGCCTTGCTGAAGCCGCGCCCGATGTCGTGTTCAACGCGCTCCACGGCACGCCGGGGGAAGACGGCACCGTGCAGGGCCTGATGGACCTCATGGGCCTGACCTATACGCACTCCGGCCTCGCCACCTCGGTCATCGCCATCGACAAGCAGCTCACCAAGCAGGCGCTGGTGCCACACGGCATCCCCATGCCCGGCGGGCGCATGGTGAAGAGCGCGGAGCTGTTCGAGCGCGATCCGCTGCCGCGCCCTTACGTCTTGAAGCCGGTCAATGAAGGCTCCTCGGTCGGCGTTGCCATCGTTACCAAGGACGGCAACTACGGCGATCCTATCAGCCGCGAAGCCATCGGCCCGTGGCAGGAGTTTGACGAACTCCTCGCGGAGCCCTTCATCCGCGGCCGTGAACTGACGACGGCGGTGCTGGTGGACAAGGCTTTGCTCGTCACCGAACTCAAGCCCAAGTCCGGCTTCTACGATTTCGACGCCAAGTATACCGACGGCATGACCGACCATATCTGCCCGGCCGATATCCCGGAGGAAGTGGCCGAAGCGTGCAGGGACATTGCCCTGCGCGCGCATCAGCTGCTGGGCTGCAAGGGCACCAGCCGCAGCGATTTCCGCTGGGATGACGAGCAGGGTGTCGAAGGGCTGTTCCTGCTGGAGGTCAATACCCAGCCGGGCATGACCCCGCTCAGCCTCGTGCCCGAACAGGCGCGTGCGCTCGGCATGGAATACGGCGATCTGGTGGAGGCGATTGTTGCCGATGCGCTCGCCCCAACGTCCTCAAGCGCGAAAAAGGAGGCCTGAGCCATGGCGCAGACCATTCGCCGGGGCGGCAAAGCGGTGCGCAAGGCTGCGGCAGCCAGCGGCACCAAGCGCAAGGTGCGTGCTGCGCGCCGCCAGACCGGCTCGATGATCGATCAGGTCATGCAGTGGATCCCGTTCAGCGAGGAAACGCTGCACCGCATCCTGATGGTGGCGATCCTTGGCGGCGCGGCGGTGCTCGCGTGGGTCGTCGCCAGCATGGCCGGCGTGCCGCAGCTGGCCGAAGCAGAGGTTGCGCTGTTCGCGTCCAAATCCGGGTTCGAGGTCAAGCGCGTCGAAGTGCGCGGCGTCAACCGCATGAACGAGCTCAAGATCTACGAGAAAGTGCTCGGCCAGCGCGATCAGGCGATGCCCCGGCTGGATATCGCTGGCCTGCGCGATGAACTGCTCCAGCTTTCGTGGGTGAAAGATGCCCGCGTTTCGCGCCAGTTGCCCGATACGTTGGTGGTCGATGTGATCGAGCGCAGCCCGCACGCCGTGCTGCGCCGCGACGGCAAGCTTACCCTGATCGACGAGACCGGCAGCCCGCTGGAGACCGTCAGCCCGGCCAAGGCCAAGGGGCTGCTCGTGCTTTCAGGCAATGGCGCCGAAGCGCGGGTGCCCGATCTCGTCCACTTGCTCGATGCCGCGCCAGCGCTACGCCCGCAGGTGGCTGAGGCCGAATGGATCGGCAACCGCCGCTGGAACCTGACCTTCAAGACCCGCCAGGTCCTCGCGCTGCCCGAGGGCGAGACCGAATCCGCCAGCGCCTTGCTCACCTTCGCGCGGATGGATGGGGTGGACCGTCTGCTTGGCGGCAAGGTGGCGAGCTTCGACATGCGCAGCTCGGACCGTATCTATATGCGCGTGCCCGGCCGTGCTGATGCTGTCGCCGCGGCTGCGCGGGCCGATGCCCTGGAAAAATCAACCGCGAAGGCCAATGCCGCCGCCGGGAAAACCGAAGCCGCGCGCGCCGCCGTCGCCTCCGTCACGCCATTAAACTCTGCAGGGGCAAAGGCTCCCGGCAGCAAGACTGCGCAGGACTGATCCACCGGTCATGGCAGCGCCCCGCATCACCAAGGTCTTCGCGGCCGTCAATCTCGGCTCGTTCCGTGTCTCGGCGATCATTGCCGGGCTGACCGAGAGCGGCGAAATGGTCGTGATGGGTTCGGGGCACCGCCAGTCGCAGGGGATCAAGCGCGGCTACGTGACCGATATGGTCGCCGCCACGCATTCGGTGCGCGACGCAATCGAGCGCGCCGAGAAGATGGCCAACGCCAGCGTGCAGAGCGTGTGGATTGGCTGCTCGGGCGCAGGGCTCGCCAGCACTACGGCCAAGGTCGAGGTCGAGATCGGTGGCCGACGCATCGAGTCCGATGATATCGAGCACCTGCTGGTCGCCGGGCGGGAAGTGATCCAGCCCGATGGCCGCACTGTGCTCCACGCCCAGCCTGCGCATTACACGCTCGACGGTGCGGACGGCGTGCCCAATCCCAAGGGCCTCCACGCCGAGCGGCTCGCGGTCGATATCCACGTGATGCTGGCGGACGGCGCGCCGGTGCGCAATCTCAAGGAAACGGTCGAGAACGCGCATCTTCGGGTCGAGGCGGTGGTCGGCTCGCCGATCGCTGCGGGCCATGCCTGCCTTTCTGCCGAGGAACGCGAACTGGGCGTCGCGCTGATCGAGTTCGGCGCGGAAGTGACGACGGTCTCGGTTTATGCCGGGGGCATGCTGATGGGCATGCAAGCGGTTCCGTTCGGCTCCGGCGATATCACCGATGCCATCGCTTCGGCCTTTGGCATTCGCCGCTATCAGGCCGAGCGCCTGAAATGCATGGCGGGCTCCGCGCTCGCGAGCCCGGCCGATCACCGCGAAATGGTGCCTGTGGCCGCGCCCGGCGACCCCGAACAAGGCGGGCCGGTCGCCCGCCACGCGGATGACAAGAACCGCATTCCCCGTGCGGAGCTGGTTTCGGTCATCACCCAGCAACTCGGCGCTTTTACCGACGAGATCGGACGCTCGCTCAAGGCGCTCGGCTTCAACGGCAAACGCGGCCAGCAGGTCGTGCTCACCGGCGGCGGCGCGCAGCTGCCGGGCCTCGCCGATTATGCACAGGCCGCGCTGGGCCGCCCGGTGCGGATCGGTTCGCCGCCGACGATGCTGGGCCTGCCGCCGGGCCACGCCACGCCCAGTTCGTCCACGCTTGTCGGCCTGATGCTCTATGCCGCCGCGGATCCGGTCGACATTCGCAAGATCGGGCCGACCTGGGGACCTACGCAATCCTACAGTGGGTTCAGCCTGCTGAAGCGCATCTGGCACGCCATGCGCGAGTATTTCTGATGTTTGGTGCCCTGCGACACCCTTCTACTTGTGGAAAAACCTGTCGAAGCTTTGATTCGGTGAAACGATCCGTGCCAAAGCAAAGCTTACAATTATCGGGGCTCCATTTCCGGCCCCCCGCAGACCCGGACGGGAGAGCGCTATGAGCATCAACATCGGACCGCCAGCTATCGACGAACTGCGGCCGCGCATTACCGTCATCGGCGTGGGTGGGGCGGGCGGCAACGCTATCGCCAACATGATCAATGCGAAGATCGAGGGTGTCGACTTCGTCGTCGTCAACACCGATGCGCAGGCGCTCAACAATTCGATCGCGGACAATCGCATCCAGCTCGGGCCCGACATGACGCAGGGCCTCGGCGCCGGCGCCCGGCCCGAAGTCGGCCGCGCCGCTGCGGAAGAGACCATCGCCGAAATCGAGCGCTCGCTTGAAGGCGTGCACATGTGCTTCATCGCCGCTGGTATGGGTGGTGGCACCGGCACCGGCGCCGCGCCCGTGATCGCCGAGGCCGCGCGCCGCAAGGGCGTGCTGACGGTCGGCGTGGTCACCAAGCCGTTCCTGTTCGAAGGCACGCGCCGCATGCGTGCTGCCGAATCCGGGATCGCAGAGCTTCAGAAGCACGTCGATACGCTGATCGTCATTCCGAACCAGAACCTGTTCCTCGTCGCCAAGGCGGAGACCACGTTTAAGGAAGCCTTCCAGCTGGCCGACGAAGTGCTCCAGCAGGGCGTGCGTTCAATCACCGATCTCATGGTCATGCCCGGCCTCATCAACCTCGACTTCGCCGACGTGCGCTCGGTCATGGGCGAGATGGGCAAGGCAATGATGGGTACCGGCGAAGGCGAAGGCCCGAACCGTGCGCTCGAAGCCGCTGAACGTGCCATCGCCAACCCGCTGCTCGACGGCGTTTCGATGCAGGGCGCCAAGGGCGTGATCATCTCGATCATCGGCGGCGACGACATGAAGCTGCTCGAAGTCGACGAAGCCGCCAACCACATCCGCGAACTGGTTGATCCCAACGCCAACATCATCTGGGGCTCGGCGTTCAACCCGAACCTTGATGGCAAGATCCGCGTTTCGGTGGTTGCCACCGGCATCGAGCAGACTGGCGAGATGGCGGAATCCGCTGCGCGTCCTGCGATGCTTGGCGGCGTTCGCGGCCCGGCCTTCCCCGGCGGCATGGCACGCGCGGCAGCAGCCGAACCCGCGCCTGCACCTGAACCGATTGCAGCCGAACCGCAGCCGTTCGATGCGCCGGCTGGCTTCGCCGCACCGGCGGTAAGCGAAGCCCATGGCGATGTGGCGGCTGAACCGCAGGCCTCGGCACCCGGTGAGGAACCGCTCGATCTGACGCTCGATCTTTCCGACGCGCAGGCTGCCGATCCCGCTGCCGACGAGCCCAGTGAACTCGCGCTCGGCCTCGAAGATCAGGAGCCGATCCCCCCGCGCTTCGGCCGTGCACAGCCGTCCTCGCCGGGCGGCAGCGCGCCGGGCAGCACCCTGTTCGAACGCATGGCCAATCTTTCCCGTGGCGGTAGCCGCGTGGGTGAGGACGATGCCGATCC
>CANCET010000042.1 GCA_947375105.1 Sphingomonadaceae bacterium | reverse complement strand
GCCTTGCTGCCCGATGCGCTGTATGACGAGGCGCGGGCATTCCGGGCCGAACATGTCGCGCGGATCGAGGCGCTGGTGGCGGATTTCGATGTGCTGCTCGCGCCGTCCGCGCCGTGTGCCGCGCCACTGATCGACGACCCCTTCGTTTTGATCGACGGCGAATCGAGCGAGGCGCGGTCGAACCTTGGCATTCATACACAACCGATCACCTTCACCGGACTGCCAGTGCTTGCGGTGCCGATCAAACGGCCGGGGCAATTGCCGCTGGGCCTGCAACTGATCGGCAAGCGCGGCGGCGAAGGTGCGCTGCTGCGGCTGGCTGCGGAACTGGAAGACAAAGGACTGACCGGCGTGACTATGCCGGGAAACGCAATTGCAGGGGGAATGACATGACGGGCGAGGCGGCCATGGCCGACAAGGAGGCGGGGATGCTCGAGGCCCGGTTCAAACTGAGTGAACGCGGCACCGATGTCCGCACCGAAGTGCTGGCGGGGTTCACCACGTTTCTCACGATGGCCTATATCGTGCTCGTCAACCCTGCGATCCTGGGGCAAGCGGGGCTGCCGGTGGCCTCAGTCGCGGCAGCGACATGCTTTGCCGCAGCTTTCGCCTCGATCCTGATGGGGCTCGTGGCCAATACGCCGCTGGCGCTGGCGCCGGGCATGGGGCTCAACGCCTATTTCAGCTTTACCGTCGTGCAGCAGATGGGCGTGCCCTGGCCCGTGGCGCTGGGCTGCGTGTTCATTTCGGGCGTCGCGTTCCTGATCCTGACGCTGACAGGCGTGCGGCAGCTGATCGTCTCGGTGATCCCGCAGCACTTGTTTGCGGCGGTGGCGGGGGGCATCGGCCTGTTCATCGGTTTTATCGGCCTCAAGGACGCGGGTATCGTCGTGGCCAATCCCGCCACCTTCGTGGCGCTGGGCAGCGTGACCCAGCCGGGGCCGGCGCTGGCACTATTCGGGCTTGTGGTGATCGGCGCACTTTCAGTGTGGAACGTGCGCGCGGCGATGCTGATCGGGATCGTGCTGACGACGATTGCGGGCTGGATTTTCGGACAAGTCCATGCGCCGACCGAGCCCTATAGCCTCTCGGCGCTGACGGCGACGGCGTTCAAGCTCGATATTCCGGGCGTTTTCGGGCTTTCAGGGAAAGCCGGGCTGGGGTTGCTCGAGATCCTGTTCGTGTTCCTGTTCGTCGATCTGTTCGACAATATCGGCACGCTGGTGGCGGTGACCAAGCGCGCCGGACTGATGGATGCGGCGGGGAAGATCCCGGGCCTCAACCGCATCCTGATGACCGATGCGGTAGCGACGATGGTAGGCGCAATAGCCGGAACGTCGACCGTGACCAGCTATGTCGAGAGCGCGGCGGGCGTGCAGGCGGGCGGGCGCACCGGCCTTACGGCGGTGGTCTGCGGGCTGCTGTTCCTCGCGACGATGTTTGTCGCCCCTTACGCGCAGCTCGTGCCGTTGGCGGCGACCGCGCCCGCGCTGGTCGTGGTGGGCGGGCTGATGCTGTTGCCATTGACCGAGGTGGACTGGGAGGACCCGATGGCCGCGATCCCGGCGTTCCTGACCGTGGCGATGATCCCGCTGACGTTCTCGATCGCCAATGGACTGGCCTTTGGCATTACCGCGCATGCGCTGCTCAAGCTGATCAAGGGGCAGGCTACCCGCAAGGACTGGTTTCTCTACACGCTCGCCGCGCTGTTCGTGGCGCGCTTTGCCTGGATGGCTGCTGCATGATCCGCCATATCTTCTCGACGCTTTTCCTTGCTGCCCTCGCGCTGGTGGCGACGCCTGCGTGCGCGCAGAAGCTTGATGATACCCCGCGCACGGTGGTGATGACGGCCTTCTATCCCGAGTGGCACTCGCTCGTGCCGACCATCCAGGACGCGAAGGAGCACACGATCAATGGCTCCACGTTCCTGACCGGCACGCTGGAGGGCAAGCCTGTCGTGCTGATGCAGAGCGGGGTCAGCGTGGTGAACGCCGCGATGAGCACGCAGTTGGTGCTCGACCGGTTCACCGTGAAGCGCATCGTGTTTTCCGGGATTGCGGGCGGCGTCGATCCGGCGTTGTCCATCGGCGATGTCGTGGTGCCGGAGAACTGGGGGCAGTATCTGGAAGGCTCGTTTGCGCGGATGACGAAGCGCGGGTGGGTCGCGCCGGACAAGGGCGACGCGGAATCGCCCGCGAACTGGAACTTCATCTTCCCGCGCGGGACGCTGATTACCTCGCCGACAACGCCGATGAAGCGGGTCTATCGCATACCGGTCGATGCCGACCTGCTGGCGCTGGCGAGGAAGGTGGTGCCGACGATCACGCTGGAGCGCTGCGTTCCGCCGTCTGACAAAATGCGCCCCGGTTCGGCGCTATGCCTTCCGCGCACGCCCAAGGTGATGGTTGGCGGCACGGGGGTCACGGCGGGCATCTATGCCGACAACGCCGCGTTCCGGATCTATCTGCAGCGTGCGTGGAAGGCGCGGGTGCTCGATATGGAAAGCGCCGCCGTGATGCAGGTGGCGATGAGCAACGCGGTGCCCGCCATCGTGTTTCGCAGCCTGTCCGACCTGGCGGGCGGGGACCAGCACAAGAACATGGAATATACCTTCGAGCATCTCGCCTCGGCCAATTCGGCGCATGTCGTGCGGGCGTTCGTGGCGGCGCTGCCTGATTGATGGCGCTGCGCACCGTCTCTGGCCGAAACGGCATGGTCACCGCGCCGCATCGGCTGGCAGCGGAGGCGGGGCTTTCGGTATTGCGGGATGGCGGCGATGCGGTGGAGGCGACGGTTGCAGTCGCCGCGTGCCTCGCGGTGGTCTATCCGCACATGACCGGGATCGGCGGCGACGGGTTCTGGGTGATCCATGAGCCGGACGGGGCGGTGCATGGCATTCACGGCTGCGGCGGCGCAGCGGGGGCGGCTTCGCTGGACATGTATGTCGGGCTGGAGGCGGTGCCTTTTCGCGGACCCCTGGCGGCGAATACCGTGGCGGGGACGATTTCCGGATGGGCGGCTGCCCTGGAGAGCTCGGGCGGTTCGTTGCCGCTGGAACGCCTGCTTCGCGATGCGATAGCACACGCCGAGGCAGGCGTGGCGGTGACCGCCGGGCATGCGGCGGTTGCCGAAGCCAAGGGGCCGGAACTGCGTGCGCAGCCGGGGGGGTATGCTGGAACGTTCGAGCCGGAGGGGCGGCCCCTGAGCGAGGGGGATGTGCTGCGCCAGCCGGTGCTCGCCGGAACCTTGCGACGGCTGTGCGAGGAAGGGCTGGAGAGCTTCTACACCGGCGCGCTGGCGGCGGATGTGGCGGCAGACCTGGCCGAACTGGGCAGCCCGGTTTCGGCCGAGGATCTGGCCGCGCACAAGGCCTTTCGACCAGAGCCGCTGACGGTGCGCATTGGCGGAACCCAACTGTGGAACTCCGCGGCCCCCACCCAGGGCGCGGCCTCGCTCCTGATTCTTGCGCTTTTTGATAGGCTTGGCGCAGGCACTGCGGACGGGTTCGACCATGTTCACGGGCTCGCCGAAGCTACGAAGCAAGCGTTCCTGCTGCGCGACAAGCATATGGGCGATCCGGCGTTTGAAGCGTTTGATTGGCAGGCACTGCTCGACGATCCGGCGGCGCTGGATGCCATGGCAGCGCGGATCGATCCGGCGCGCGCTTTGCCTTGGCCGCAGCCTCCGCAGTGGGGGGATACCTGCTGGTTCGGCGCGGCGGACGGCGAGGGGCGCGTGGTGAGCGCGATCCAGTCGACCTATTTCGAGTTCGGGTCGGGCCTTGTGCTGCCGAACACCGGGATCACCTGGCAGAACCGGGGGAGCAGCTTTCGTCTCGCGGAAGGCGGCTGGAATGCGCTGAGGCCGGGCCGCAAGCCGTTCCACACGCTCAATCCGGCCTTGGCGCGGTTCGATGACGGGCGGGTGATGGCCTATGGCACGATGGGCGGGGAAGGCCAGCCGCAGACGCAGGCAGCGCTGTTCACCCGCTACGCGCGTTATGACGCGGACTTGCAAGAGGCAATCAGCGCGCCGCGCTGGCTGCTGGGGCGGACCTGGGGCGATCAGTCCACCACACTGAAGCTGGAAGACGGCTTTGCGCCGGAACTCTATGCGGCGCTGGCGGCGGCAGGGCATGCCGTTGAGCGCGTCGGGCCGCTGACCGCGATGATGGGCCATGCGGGAGCGATTGTCCGACATGCCGATGGGCGGCTCGATGGGGCGACCGATCCGCGCAGCGATGGCGGCGTAGCGGCATGGTAACGGGCGCCATGGTAACGGGCGCCATGGTAACGGGCGGCATGGGAACGGGTGGTACCCGGGCCGTTGCGCGCTGCGCTGCGCTGGCGTTGCCGCCGTTCAGCGATAGTGCGGAAGGGCTCACGCGGACGTATCTATCGCCCGCCTATCATGCCGCGCAGGAGCAACTGGCGGCATGGATGGCCGACGTCGGGATGACGGTTCGGCGCGATGCGGCGGCGAACCTGATTGGCCGCTATGAAGGGCGCGCAGCGGGTGCGCCGGCGCTGGTGATCGGGAGCCATATCGACAGCGTGCGCAATGCCGGGGCCTATGACGGGCCTCTCGGAATATTGCTGGGAATTGAGGCGGTTGCAGCGCTTTCCTCAGGCCGTGTGCGGATGCCATTCGCCGTAGAGGTCTATGCCTTCGGCGACGAGGAAGGCTCTCGCTTCCCCGCCGCGATGCTGACTAGCCGGGCTGTGGCGGGGACGCTGGATCCGGCGGCGTTGGACGTGCGCGACCGCGATGGCGTGGCGCTGGGCGATCTGCTCGATCTGGCGACTTATCCTTCGGCGGCGCGGACTGCGGGAGATATCATCGCCTATCTTGAGGCGCATATCGAACAGGGGCCGGTACTTGAGGCCGCAGGGCTGGCGCTGGGCACCGTGACCGGTATTGCCGCGCAGCTTCGCTTCGAGATCGGGCTTACCGGCACGGCGGGCCACGCCGGGACCACGGCAATGGACCTGCGCCGCGATGCGGTGACCGGCATGGCCGAAATGGTGCTCGCCGCCGAGGCGGTGGCCACGGCGGGGCCGGTTGATCTGGTCGCGACGGTGGGCGTGGTCGAGGTGCCCGCTGGCGCGGCGAACGTGATTGCAGGGCGCAGCCGGTTCACGCTCGATGTGCGGGCAGGCGATGCAGCGGTGCGCGACAGGGCGGCGGACGCGATCCTGCGCCGGTTCCGGGAGATTGCCGGACGCCGCGACCTCGGCATGTCGGTGCGGCAAGTGCATGATCTGCCTGCCAGTCCTTGCGACCCTGCGTTGATGGACTTGCTCGACGCGGCGACGGCGGAGGCGGGGCACAAGCCCTTCCGCCTTGTTTCGGGCGCGGGGCACGATGCGATGATCATGGCTGCACTGTGCCCCACGGCGATGTTGTTCCTGCGCTGCCGGGGCGGGGTCAGCCACAATCCGGCAGAGCATGTCGAGCCAGCGGACGCAGAGGCGGCGCTGGAAGCGATATCCTGTTTTATCAGACAATTGGGAGCGCAACGTGAACCCGCTTGATCCCACACTGTTCGGCGAGATCGATCCGCCGCAGCGCCTGCTGATGGGGCCGGGGCCGGTCAACGCGCACCCGCGCGTGCTGCGCGCGATGGCGGCGGACCTGCTCGGCCAGTTCGATCCGGAAATGACCGGGTTCATGAACCAGGTCATGGCGCTTTATCGCCCGGTTTTCGGCACGCAGAACCAGTGGACCATGCTGATCGACGGCACGGCGCGGGCGGCAATCGAGGCTTCGCTCGTCAGCCTCGTGGAGCCGGGCGATACGGTGCTGGTGGTCAACTTCGGGCGGTTTGGTCTGCTGCTGACCGAAATCCTCACGCGCATCGGTGCGAGGATCGAGCAGGTGAGCGCGCCGTGGGGCGAAGTCGTGTCGATGGAAGCGATTGCGGAAGGCATCGAGCGCCATGAGCCCAAGGTTGTCGCGACCGTGCACGGCGATACCTCGACCACGATGGCGCAGCCGCTCGAAGGGCTGGGCGACTTGTGCAGGGCGGCGGGGGCCTACGCTTATGTCGATGCCTGCGCGACACTGGGCGGGATGGAAATCGCGGCGGATCGCTGGGGTGTCGATGTGGTGACGGGCGGCCTGCAGAAGTGCCTCGGCGGGCCTTCGGGCTCGGCACCGATCACGATTTCGGACCGGGCAGCGGAGCGCATCTTTGCGCGGCGGCATGTGGAGCAGGGCATCCGGCGTGCGGACATTGCAGACGGCGCAGGGCCGCGCATCCCTTCCAACTATTTCGACCTCGCGATGATCATGGACTACTGGTCAGAGAAGCGGCTGAACCACCACACCGAGGCTACCTCGATGCTCTATGCCGCGCGCGAATGTGCGCGGGTCGCGCTGGGCGAAGGGCTGGACATGCGCTTTGCCCGGCACCGCAAGGCAGGCGCGGCGATGACGGCGGGCGTGCGCGCGATGGGGCTCACGGTGTTCGGCGATGACGCGCACCGCATGACCAACGTGACCGGCGTGTACATCCCCGAAGGCGTGGACGGCGAGGCGATCCGCACCGCGATGCGTGCGCATTTCGAGATCGAGATCGGAACGGCGTTCGGGCCGCTGCAAGGGCGGATCTGGCGGCTCGGCGCGATGGGTTACAACGCGATGAAGCACAAGGTGCTGCTGACGTTGGCGGCGCTGGAAGCTTGCCTGAGCGCGGCCGGGCATGCGGTTCCGCGGGGGGCCGCAGTGCCGGCGGCCTTGGCGGCTTGGGAGGCGGCATGACGCCACCGCGCGATCTGGTCGGATATGGGGCAACGCCGCCCGATGCGCGCTGGCCGGGCGGGGCCAAGGTCGCCGTGCAGTTCGTGATCAATTACGAGGAAGGGGCCGAGAACTCGGTCCTAAATGGCGACCCGGGCAGCGAGGCGTTTCTTTCGGAGATGGTGGGCGCGGCCAGCCATCCGGCGCGGGCTATGGCGATGGAGAGCCTATACGAATACGGCAGCCGCGCCGGCTTCTGGCGGCTGCACCGGATGTTCACCCAGCGCGGCGTGCCGGTGACGGTGTTTGGCGTGGCGGCGGCGATGGCGGCCAACCCGGCGGCGGTCGAGGCTATGCTGGAGGCGGGCTGGGAAGTGGCGAGCCACGGATACCGCTGGATCGACTACCAGCACGTGCCGGAGGACGTGGAGCGCGAGCATATCGCCAAGGCGATCGCACTGCATACCAGGCTGACGGGGCAACGTCCGCTGGGCTGGTATCAGGGGCGGACCTCGCCCAACACGGCGCGGCTGGTGGTGGAGGAGGGCGGCTTTCTCTACGATGCGGACAGTTATGCCGATGACCTGCCCTACTGGGACCGACGCCACGGCACGCCGCAGCTGATCGTGCCCTATTCGCTCGATGCTAATGACATGAAGATCGTGTCACTCAATGGCTTTACCGAGGGGGAGCAGTTTTTCAGGTATTTGTGCGACACATTTGAGCAATTGCGCGAGGAAGGTGGGCGCATGATGTCGGTTGGGCTTCATGGCCGGATCGCCGGACGTCCGGCTCGGGCGCCGGCGGTCGCGCGCTTCCTTGACCATGTGCTGGCCAGCGGTGATGCGTGGATCGCGCGGCGCGTGGATATCGCGCGGCATTGGGCGGCGGAGCATCCTTGTGGGGACTTGGCGGCATGACGATTAATGATCCCGTGCTCCTGGCCGAGGTTACGGCGGCTTTCGCCGCATACGAGCGCGCGCTGATGGCGGATGATCTGCCTGCGATGGATGCGCTGTTTCACGATGCATCGACGACCAACCGCTTCGGCGTGGGTGAGGTGCTGTGGGGCATGGAAGCGATCCGCGAGTTTCGCAAAGGGCGCGGTGGTTCGCCGCAGCGGCGGCTGGGGCACGTGGCGATTGCGGTCTACGGCCCAGTATCCGGAGGTGCCTTTGCCACGGCGGATGCAGAGTTTTTCCGCGAGGGCAGCGAGCGGCGCGGGCGGCAAAGCCAGTCCTGGGTGAAGTTTGCCGATGGCTGGAAGGTGGTTTCCGCGCATGTCAGCCTTGAAGGAACGAGGTCGTGACCGCGCTGTTCGAGCATAGCCCCTGGGTAGAAGCGCGCGCGAATGCCGCGCCTTCGAGCGGAGACTGGCACGCTGATCTGATGGCGGTCGTTCATGCGGCGACGCCCGAGGAACAATTGGCGCTGATCCGCGCGCATCCGGAGCTCGCCGGGAAGGCGGCGATCGACCGGACCCTGACCGAGGCATCGGCGGCGGAGCAGGCAAGCGCGGGGCTCGACCGGCTGAGCGAGGCGGAATTCGCGCGGTTTCATGCGCTCAATGCCGCCTATCGCGAACGTTTCGCCTTCCCGTTCATCATCTGCGTGCGGCTGACCGACAAGGCGGGGATTCTGAGCGCGATGGAAGCGCGCCTTGCCAATGATTCCGAGACTGAAATCGCCACATCCATCGCGCAGATCGCCGAGATCGTGCGGCTCAGATTGGAAGATGCGCGATGATGATCGACTGGGCCGAATGGCTGAACCTCGCGATCCGCTGGTTCCACCTGACGGCGGGGATCGCGTGGATCGGTTCGTCGTTCTATTTCGTGTGGCTCGACAATCATCTGGTGCCGCCCAAGGTAGGCGAGGCCTCGGGCGAAGTGTGGTCGGTCCACGGCGGCGGGTTCTATCACAAGCAGAAGTACCAAGTCGCGCCGAGCCAGATGCCGCAGGACCTGCACTGGTTCAAGTGGGAGGCCTATACCACCTGGATCACCGGCTTTTTGCTGCTCGTGCTGGTCTATTGGATCGGGGCAGCGAGCTTTCTGATCGATCCGGCGAAGGCGGCACTGACCCCCTTGCAGGCTTCGGGGCTCGGGGCTGCGGCGCTGGTAGCCGGCTGGCTGGTCTACGACGGGCTGTGCCGTTCGCCGCTGGGGCGTGATGACCGCGCGCTGGGGGCCACGTGGTATGCGGTGCTGGTCGCCGCCGCCTGGGGACTGTGCCAGGTGTTCAGCGCGCGCGGCGCTTATCTGCATGTGGGCGCGATCATCGGGACGGCGATGGTCGGCAATGTGTTCTTCGTGATCATCCCGAACCAGCGCAAGGTGGTGGCCGCACTGGTGCAAGGTGGGGTGCCTGATCCGGCGCTGGGCAAGGCGGCGAAGGCGCGGTCGCTGCACAACAATTACATGACCTTGCCTGTCCTTTTGATCATGATCAGTCATCATTATCCGATGACGTTCGGCGCGGCGCGCCCCTGGCTTGTGCTGGCGCTGCTGGGGCTCACCGGCGTGGCGGTGCGCCATGTGTTCAACTTGCGCCACCGCGGGCAGCCGCTTGGGCGGGCAATCACCGTTGCGGTGGTGCTGGCGCTGGTCAGCGTGACTTACGTTTCGGCTGAGAAGGTGGGCGTTTCGGCTGAGAAGGTGGGCGTTTCGCCTGAGAAGGCGGGTACCACACGGTCGGCGGGCGGTTCGGCGGATTGGGCCAGCGTGGAGCCGATCTTCGCCAGGCACTGCGTGAGCTGCCATGCTGCCAAGCCGACGAGCGATCTCGTGACCGCGCCGCCACTTGGCGTCATGCTCGATAGCCGTGCCCATGCGCGGATGTTCGCGGCGCGGGTAAAGAGGGTGGCGGTCGATGCCGAGATAATGCCGCTGGGCAACACGACCGGGATGACCAGGGCCGAGCGCGAGGCGCTGGGCCGGTGGATCGAGGCAGGAGCACCCTGATGACCACGCTTTCGACGCATGTGCTCGATACGATGCACGGCAAGCCCGCTGCCGGCGTGCAGTTGTGGTTGGAGGATGCGGGCGGCGAGGCGCTTTTCGCCGGCGAGACCAATGCGGATGGGCGGTGTCCCGAACTGCTGGAGCGCCTGCCGGAACTGGTGCCGGGGCGTTATGCGCTGACCTTTGCAGTGGCGGAGTATTTCGCCGCAGAGGGTGTGACGCTGCCCGATCCGCCGTTTTTGGGTGATGTGCGGATCGCTTTCGGGATCGCGCAGGACGGGCACTACCATGTGCCGCTGCTGGTTTCTCCCTTCGCCTATTCGACGTATCGGGGGAGCTGACCAGTGGCGGTGCGGTTCCTGCTCGATGGCGAAGTGGTGGAGCTGCCGGCGCCCGATCCGACGGGGACCTTGCTGGAGACCTTGCGCGGGCCCTTGCGGCGAACCGGCACCAAGGAAGGCTGCGCGGAAGGCGATTGCGGGGCCTGCACGGTGCTTTTGGGGGAGGCGGATGGGGGACGCGTTGCGTGGCGCGCGGTCAACGCCTGCATCCTGTTTCTGCCGATGGTCCACGGCAAGGCGGTGATGACGGTAGAGAGCCTCGCGCCAGATGGCCGGCTCAATCCGCTGCAGTCCTGCATGGCGATGAATGGGAGTTCGCAGTGCGGGTTCTGCACGCCGGGCTTCGTGATGTCGCTACATGGCCGGGCGATTGGCGCGCTGGGATGCGAATTGCCGGTGGCGGATGCGATTGCGGGCAACTTGTGCCGCTGCACCGGCTATGGGCCGATCCTTGCAGCGGGGGAAGCGGTGCAGAGCCTTGCACAGGATGACGCGGCGGCGCTGGCAGGCCTTTCCGGGTTGACTGGGGATGCCATAGTGGACGGTGTCTTTCAAGGAAGGCAGTGGTTTGCACCACGTTCCTCCAGCGATCTGGTGGATGTTCTGGCCGCGCATCCGGACGCGCGGATTGTGGCCGGGGCGACCGATGTGGGGCTGTGGGTGACCAAGGGCCTGCGCGATCTCGATTGCCTTGTGTTCATCGGCGATGTGGCCGACCTCAAGACCATCGATGAGACAGCGGAAGGCGTTCGGCTGGGCGCGGGCGTGCGCTACGCCGAGGCGCATGGGGCGCTGGCGCGGCTGCACCCGGATCTGGGTGAACTTGTGCGGCGGATCGGGGGACTGCAGGTGCGCTCGTCCGCCACGGTCTGCGGGAATATCGCCAATGGTTCGCCGATTGGCGACGGGCCGCCGGCGCTGATTGCGCTTGGAGCAGAGCTGACATTGCGGTCTGCGGCCGGCCGCCGGACGATGCCGTTGGAGGACTACTTCCTCGATTACGGGAAGCAGGACCGCCGGGCGGCGGAATTTGTCGAGAGCGTGTTCGTGCCGCGTCCAGTAGAGGGCGCAATGGTGCATATTTTCAAGCTTTCTCGGCGATTTGACAGTGATATCTCGTCAGTCCTCGGAGCTTTTGCCCTCACGGTGGAGGGCGGCATGATTGCGGCGGCGCGGGTGGCGTTTGGCGGCATGGCGGCCACGCCAAGGCGTGCCAGCGCGTGCGAGGCGGCGCTGGTGGGGCAGCCGTTCAGCGAAGCCACGATTGCGGCAGCCGCTGAGGCGCTGAAGCGCGATTTCATCCCATTGAGCGATGTGCGCGGGACGGCGGCCTATCGGATCGAGGCGGCGGCAGCACTGCTGTGGCGGCTTTGGCACCGTGAGCAGGGCGCGGGCGTTTCTGTGCTCGACGTGGAGCCCTGCTGATGGCTCCAAGGGATTTTGACACCAATCCGCTCTGGCCGGATGCCGCGATGCCGGCGCCGGCGCATGACAGCGCGCATCTGCATGTCGCGGGGCTGGCGCGCTACGTGGACGATGAGCCGGAACTGCCGGGTACGCTGCATCTGGCCTTCGGGCTTTCGAGCGAGGCGCGGGCGCGGATCGTTTCCATCGATCTGGCCGCGGTGCGGGCGTTTCCGGGGGTCGTGGCGGTTTATACGGCGGCGGATATTCCGGGTGAGAACAATGTCGGCCCGATTGCTCATGATGACCGGGTGCTGGCGGATGGCGAAGTGGTGAGCCATGGCCAGCCGGTCTTTCTGGTGACGGCGGAGACGCGGGCTGCTGCGCGCAAGGCAGCGCGGCTGGGGAAGGTGACGTATGAGCCGCTGGAGCCTGCGATCACCGTCGAAGCGGCGCGCGCCGCGGGATCACGGATCGAGGCGGACCAGCGCATGGCGCGGGGGGATGCGGGCCAGGCACTGGCGGGGGCGCAGCATCGGTTTGCGGGTTCGCTGCGGATCGGCGCGCAGGATCATTTCTATCTGGAGGGGCAGGTTGCCCATGCGCGGCCGGGAGAGGACGGGCAGATCCATGTCGTGTCTTCCAGTCAGCATCCGAGTGAGGTGCAGCATCTGGTGGCGCATTTGCTGGGGCGCCCCAGCGCTGACGTCACCGTGGAAGTGCGGCGGATGGGCGGCGCGTTCGGCGGCAAGGAAAGCCAGGCGGCCCTGTTTGCGGCGGCGGCGGCGCTGGTGGTGCACCGCACGGGAAGGCCCGCGAAGTTTCGGTGCGACCGCGATGACGACATGATCGTGACGGGCAAGCGGCATGACTTCGAGGTGGACTATGAGGTGGGCCACGATGGCGCGGGCCGGCTTTCCGCGGTGAAGCTGCGGTTTGGCGGGCGGTGCGGTGCAACGATGGACCTTTCGCCGAGCATCAACGACCGGACGATGTTCCATGCGGACAACTGCTATTTCCTGCCCGATGTCGAGATCGTCTCGGAACGCCTGAAGACGAACACGGTTTCGGCGACGGCGTTTCGGGGCTTCGGCGGGCCGCAGGGAATGCTGGCGATCGAGCGAGTGTGCGACCATGTGGCGGCGCGGCTGGGGCTCGATGCGCTCGATGTGCGGGTTCGCAATCTGTATGGGCCGGGGCGCGATGTGACGCCTTATGGTATGAAGTTGGAAGACAATATCGCGCCGCAAATGATTGCACGGCTTCGGGAAACTTCGCGCTATGAGGCGCGGGGAGAGGCGATTGCGGCGTTCAATGCGGGCAGTCGGGTCCTCAAGAAGGGGATCGCCCTGACGCCGGTGAAGTTCGGCATCAGCTTTACGACCAAGCACCTCAACCAGGCGGGGGCGCTGGTCCATGTCTATGCCGATGGTTCGATCCAGGCGAACCATGGCGGGACCGAGATGGGGCAGGGGCTGCACATCAAGATCGCGCAGATCGTGGCCGACGTGTTCGGCGTGGGGGTGGACGCGGTGCGGATCACCGCGACGCGGACCGACAAGGTGCCCAATACTTCGGCGACGGCGGCGTCATCAGGCGCGGATCTCAACGGCATGGCGGCATGGCGTGCGGCGATGGCGATCCGGGCGCGGATGGCGGATTTCCTCGCCGCGGTCTTTGGCTGCGCGGCGGAAGATGTGCAGTTTTCGGCTGGGGGCGTGGTGGCAGGTGAGGCGCGGCTTTCCTTTGCCGAGGCGGCGCGCAAGGCGTGGATGGGGCGGATATCGCTGTCCTCGACCGGGTTTTATGCGACGCCGGAAATCGAATATGACCGCGCCACGCACCGGGGGCGGCCGTTTTACTATTTTGCCTATGGGGCGGCGGTTTCCGAAGTTGTCGTCGATACACTGACGGGCGAGCACAAAGTGCTGGCGGTGGACATACTGCACGATGTGGGGCGTTCGCTGAACCCGGCGATCGACCGGGGGCAGATCCAGGGCGGCTTTGTGCAGGGGCAGGGCTGGCTGACGACCGAGGTGGTGGAATGGGACGCGAAGGGGCGGCTGCTCAATCACTCGCCCGCAACCTACAAGGTGCCGACGGCTTCGGACCGGCCCAAGCGGATGCGGATCGACTTGTGGGACGGTGACAACGTCAAGCCGACGATCCACCGTTCGAAGGCGGTGGGGGAGCCGCCGCTGATGCTGGCCAATTCGGTGTTCTGCGCGATTTCTGCCGCGATTGCGGCGATAGCGCCCGAGGTGCGGGATTTGCCTAAGCTCGATGCGCCAGCGACGCCCGAGGCGGTGCTACGCGCGATTGCCGGGATGCGGGCATGACAGGCTGGTTGGACGATCTGACGCGGCTCGCAGCGCTGGGTCCAGTCGCGATGGTCAGCGTGCTGGCGACCGAAGGTTCGGCGCCGCGCGGGGCGGGGACGCGGATGCTGGTGACGGCAACTGGCCTCTCCGGCACCATCGGCGGCGGCGCACTGGAATTTCACGCGGTGGAGCAGGCGCGCGCGGTGCTGGACCATGCGCCTGGCGCCTGGCGCGTGCAGGACTATCCGCTGGGGCCGCTGCTGGGTCAGTGCTGCGGCGGGCGGGTGCGGCTGCTGGTGGAGCATGTCGACCGCGATGCGCTGGGCTGGCTGGGCGGGGCGAGCGAGGGCCGGGTACTGCTGAGCATTTTACGCGAGCGGAGCATCGAACGGCATGTGAGCGATGGTCCGGCGGCAGCGCTTTCGGCGCGGGGCGACAAGCCGCGTGAGGGCGGGCGGTTGGCGGAAGTGATCGGGGGCTACCGGCGACCACTGTACCTGTTTGGCGCGGGCCATGTGGGCCAGGCCATAGTGCGGCATCTGGGCGGATTGCCGCTGCAATTGGCATGGTTCGATACGCGGCCTGAGTTGGGGGCCGTTGCCGGCGTGGCGGTGGTGGCGGAGAGCGTGATTGCGCAATGCGTGGCCGAAGCGCCGGACAAGGCGGCGGTCGTGATCCTGACGCATGACCATGCGCTTGATTACACGCTGATCCATGCGGCGCTCTTGCGGCCAACGCTCGCGTTTACCGGGCTGATCGGTTCGCACACCAAGCGGGCGCGGTTCATGGCGCGGCTGGAACGGGATGGGGTTTCCGCCGAGGCGCGGGGGCGGCTGACGTGCCCCATCGGTCTTCCCGGCGTGTCGGGGAAGGAACCCGATGTGATCGCTGTGGCGCTGTTGGCGCAGCTGCTGCAACTGCCGCAAGTCCGGGTCATGCAGGCTGTGGAAGTATGAGTATCAAAGGTTTCCGCGGTGAACTTCTGAGCCTTTCGCATGATCCGGCGGAAGCGCCGGACGCGGTACAGCATGAGGCGGACGGGCTGCTGGTGGTGGAAGCCGGACGCGTGGTGGCGCGCGGCGCGTTTGACGCGGTGAGCCCTCGCTTTCCGGGGCTGGAGGTCGAACAGCTGGAGGGGCTGATCGTCCCCGGCATGATCGACGCACATGTGCATTATCCGCAACTTGGCCGGATCGCGAGCCATGGGGCGCAGCTGCTGGATTGGCTGGAGCGGCATATCTTTCCGGCAGAGAAGGCCTTTGCCGATCCGGCGCATGCAGCCGGCATGGCGGAAGCGTTTCTGGATGAACTGCTGCGGCATGGAACGACAAGTGCGCTGGTGTTCGGGACCGTGCACGTGGCTTCGGTCGAGGCATTCTTTGCGGCAGCGGAGGCGCGTGGTCTGCGCATGATCTGCGGCAAGGTGCTGATGGATCTGGGGCCGGAAGGCCTGCGCGATAGCGTCGAGGAGGCGCGGACCGAGAGCGAGGCGCTGATCGCGAAGTGGCACGGGCGGGGGCGGCTGGGCTATGCGGTGACGCCGCGCTATGCGCTGACGTCTAGCGATGCACAGCTGGCCTTGGCGGGGGAATTGCTCAGCGTCCATCCGGGGGTGCTGCTGCATACGCATCTGGCCGAGAACGCGCGCGAAATTGCCGAAGTTGCTGTGCGGTTTCCTGAGGCAGAGGATTATCTCGATGCCTATGACCGGTTCGCTCTGGTGACGGATCGCTGCGTGTTTGCGCATGGCGTGCACTTGCCGGACCGGTCCTGCGCTAGGCTGGCGGAGACGGGTGCGGGGATTGCGGTTTGCCCGAGCTCGAACTTCTTTCTCGGTTCCGGCATGTTCGATTTTGCGCAGGCCGAGCGGCATGGAGTGCGGCTGGGGCTGGGTAGCGACATCGGAGCTGGGACCTCGCTTTCGCTGCTCCACAATGGGGGGCTGGCGTATCAGGCGGGGCTGCTCGGGGGGTATGTGCTCGATCCCTTTCGCGCGCTGTGGCTGGCGACGGGCGGTTCGGCGCGGCTGCTGCATATCGATCACGAGGTGGGTAGGCTGGCCGAGGGGCAGGAAGCCGATTTCGTGGTGCTCGACGATGCGGCAACGCCGCTGATGGCGCGGCGGACGGCGGAGGCCTCGCTCGCCGAACGGCTGTTTGCCATGCAGGTTCTGGGTGATGACCGCGCGATACGGCGGACCTATGTGCTGGGCCGTTGTGTTTGGGAAAAGGGCACTGCGCATGGGAACGCTTGAGGGCTTCATTCGGCGCCTGCCGAAAGCGGAGCTGCACCTCCACATCGAGGGTAGCCTTGAGCCGGAGCTGATGTTTGCGCTGGCGGAGCGCAATGGGATCGCGATTCCCTATGCCAGCGTGGAGGACGTGCGTGCGGCCTATGCCTTTTCCAATCTGCAGGACTTCCTCGACATCTATTACGCGGGCGCGGGCGTGCTGCAGACCGAGGCGGATTTCCGAGACCTGGCGATGGCCTATTTCGAGCGGGCAGCGGCGGACGGCGTGGTCCATGCCGAGATCATGTTTGATCCGCAGACGCATACGGATCGAGGGATCACGTTTGGCGCAGTGATCGAAGGGCTGCTGGCTGCGATGACCGAGGCAGAGGCGCGGCTGGGGATTACCTCGCTGTTGATCTTGAGCTTTCTGCGGCATCTTTCGGAGGCGGCGGCGTTCGAGACCCTGGCCATGGCCGAGCCGTGGCTGGAGCGGATTGCGGCGGTCGGGCTGGATTCGAGTGAGCTGGGGCATCCCCCTGCAAAGTTTGCGCGGGTGTTTGCGGCGGCGCGCGCCAAGGGCCTGAAGCTGACAGCGCACGCGGGGGAAGAGGGTCCCCCGGCTTACGTCCACGAGGCGCTGGATGTGCTGGGGGTAGAGCGGATCGACCATGGCAACCGGGCGCTGGAGGATCCAGCACTGGTGGCGCGGCTCGCGGCAGAGGGGATGACACTGACGGTCTGTCCCCTGTCGAACCTCAAGCTCTGCGTGGTGGACGATCTGGCGGCGCATCCGATTGACCGGATGCTGGTGGCGGGGCTGAAGGTTACGGTCAATTCGGACGATCCGGCCTATTTCGGCGGCTATGTAGCGGACAATTACCGGGCGGTGGCGGAGGCGCGGGGGCTGACGCGGGCGGATCTGGTCCAGCTGGCAAAGAACAGCATCACTGGCTGTTTCCTGCCGCCGGACGAAGTGGCGCGGCATCTGGCCGCGATCGACGCTGTTGCACATGACTGAAACACCGCTTGCGCCGGTGCGGGCGGGCAGGCCAAGGATGGTGCAACGATCCATTTCATGGGAATTTGCCATGCTTCGCCAGACGCTTGCCCTCCTTCTGCTTTCGACTTGCGTTCCTGCTGTGGCCCAGACCGCGCAGACTTCACCGGCCGCGACCGCTGAGCAGCCTTCGCGGACCTTCACCGGGTCCGACTTGTTCGGCCTTGAGATGGCCTCCAGTCCCCAGATCAGCCCGGACGGAACCCGCATTGCCTATGTCCGCCAGTCTGGCGACGTGATGGCCGACAAGATGCGCAGCGCCATCTGGCTGGTCAATGCGCGGACGGGCGAGCAGGTGCCGCTGGTTGGCTCGGCGGGTTCGCAGATGGCGCCAGCCTGGTCGCCCGATGGCAAGCGGCTTGCCTATGTCGGGGCCGAGGATGGCGGTGCGCCGCAGCTTTACGTGCGCTGGATGGACAGCGGCGCGACCGCGCGGATCACCGGGTTGCCGGATTCGCCGTCGAGCGTGGCGTGGTCGCCTGATGGCAAGCAGCTTGCCTATGTGATGCATGTGGCTGGCGAACCGACCAGGATCGGAGAAGCGCCGGCAAAGCCCGAAGGCGCAAAGTGGGCCGAGCCACTCGAGGTGATCGATCGGGTGACCTACCGCGCCGATGGCGGCGGCTATATCAAGCCGGGGTTCTATCAGGTGTTCGTCGTCGCGGCGGACGGCGGGGCGCCGCGCCAGCTGACGTTTGGCAAGTTCGACGTTTCGGGGCCGCTCTCGTTTTCGCCGGATGGGCGCACGTTGGTGCTGTCGTCCAATCGCCGCGCGGATTGGGAGCGCGAGCCCAATGAAAGCGAGGTCTTCGCGCTCGACGTGGCCAGCGGTGCGCTGGCGCAGCTCACCAAGCGCTATGGGCCGGATCACAACGCGGTGCTTTCGCCCGATGGCGGCAAGATCGCCTTCACCGGCTACGATGATACCCACAAGAGCTATCAGCCCGATGCGCTCTATGTGATGGACCGCGACGGATCGAACGTGCGCGCGCTGACCGCCGGGCTCGACCGCAGCATCGAGGATGTGCAGTGGTCGGCGGATGGGCGTTCGGTCTACGTCTCCTACGACGACAAGGCCGTGCGCAAAGTCGCGCGGGTGGATCTTGGCGGCAAGCTGGCGGTGCTGGCCGAAGGACTGGCGGGCAGCGGGCTCGACCGGCCTTACACCGGCGGCAGCTTCAGTGCCTCGAAGGGCGGAGTGATCGCGTGGACCGGCGATGCGAGCGGCGGCGCGAAACCGGCGGACTTGTTCATCGGCAAGCGGCAGGTGACGCAGCTGAACGAGACGCTGCTGGCCGGCAAGACGTTGGGGCGGGTCGAGCCGATCGACGTGACGGCAAGCGACGGGCGCAAGATCGGGGCGTGGCTGGTGCTGCCGCCCGGCTACCAGCCGGGCACGCGGGTGCCGCTGATCCTCGAGATCCACGGCGGACCGCACAGCGCCTATGGTCAGGTGTTCTCGTCGGACGACCAGCTCTATGCGGCGCATGGCTATGCGGTGCTGTTCACCAATCCGCGCGGCAGCACATCGTATGGCAGCGAGTTCGCCAACACCATCGACAAGGCTTATCCGGGCGACGATTACGGCGACCTGATGAGCGCAGTGGATGCGGCGATTGCCAAGGGCGTGGCCGATCCCGACAACCTGTTCGTGACGGGCGGTTCGGGCGGCGGCGTGCTGACGAGCTGGATCGTGGGCAAGACCGACCGGTTCAAGGCGGCGGCGGCGCAGAAGCCGGTGATCAACTGGATCAGCGAGGCGCTGACGATGGACGGCACCGGGTTCACCTCGCGCTACTGGTTCAGGAAGCAGCCGTGGGAAGACCCGATGAGCTACTGGAACCGCTCGCCGCTCTCGCTGGTCGGCAACGTCAAGACGCCGACGATGGTGGTTGTGGGGAGCGAAGACTTCCGGACGCCGGTGAGCGAATCCGAGCAGTATTATGCGGCGCTGCAGATCCGGGGCGTGCCGACCGCGCTGGTCAAGGTGCCGGGGGCGAGCCACGGCGGGTTTACCGCGCGGCCTTCGCAATCGGCGGCAAAGGCTTCGGCGATCCTTGCGTGGTTCGACCGCTATCGCACTGACGCCGGCAAGCGGAAGTAGGCATGGGCGCGCGGCGGATCCTTCTGGCGCTGGTGCTGCTGCTGGGCGTGGCGGCGCCCGCGTGGGCGGCAGAACCGAAGCGGCAAGTGATCATCGATGACGAGGGCTTTGCCCTGATGCACCTGATGCTGCTGGAGGATCCCCGCGTCGAGGTGCTGGGCATCACCACGGTTTCGGGCAACGTCTGGGCGAACCGCGCGACCGCGATGGTGCTGCGCGGGCTGGAACTGACGGGCCATGAGAACGTGGCGGTGGCCCAAGGCGCGACGTTTCCGCTGCTCAACAGCGAGGCACGCACCGAGCGATGGGAAGCGCTTTACGGCAAGCTGGTGTGGAAGGGCGCGTTCATGAAGCAGTGGGCCGAGCCCACCGCGCAGTCCGCGCCCGAGCATCACGGGCCGTTCGATTCCGTAGACCTGCCCTGGGGCAACCCGAAGCTGAAGGCGCTGGACGAGCCGGCGGCGCAGTTCCTGATCCGCACGGTGCGTGCGCATCCGCATGCGGTGACGATCGTCGCGTGCGGGCCGCTCACCAATCTGGCGCTGGCGCAGCGGCTCGATCCCGAATTTGCCGGGCTGGTGAAGGAGCTTGTCATCATGGGCGGCAGTCTCGCGCCGAAGCAGGTGCTGGAAAACCGCTCTGCCGCCGATTTCGCGCGCGAGTTCGTCAATACGCCGCGCCGGGAGTTCAATATCCGCTTCGATCCCGAAGCCGCGAGCATGACTGCGCACGCGCCCTGGCCGAAAGTGACGATTGTGCCGGCCGATCCCTCGACCGCGACGCAGCTTGCCCCGGCGCTGATCGAACGGTTGGTGAAGGCGGCGCGGCCGCCGGTCGCGGCGATGATCCGGCGGATGGAGCCGGGCTTTCCGATGTGGGACGAGATTGCCGCTGCCGTCTGGCTCGATCCTGGGCTCGTCACAAGGTCCGAGCGGCTGTGGTATGATTTCGATGTGCAGTTCGGCCCGGGTTATGGCGACATGCTGACGTGGCACGAGGCTTATCGGCCGGGGCTCGACGAAGGGCAGGGCGATGCTGTGCTGTCAGTCGATGTGCCGCGCATGGAAACGCGGATCGCGCAGGCGCTGGGCGAGAAGTGAGCGCCATAGGCGTTTGCGCTGCCGCCTGAGGGCGGAGCGGCTTGTGCCATTCTGGAGTGTGGAAATAATTGGTCGGGACGAGAGGATTCGAACCTCCGACCCCCACACCCCCAGTGTGATGCGCTACCAGGCTGCGCTACGTCCCGACCGGAGGGGCGCGTATAGGCAGGGCTTGGCGGGAGCGCAAGGCTTCTTGATCGCTCATTGCGCAGGCACTTTGTTTGCGGCGGAACGCTGTGGGCGCAAAGTTGCCTAAGCCATGCCAAACTGCTAGCGCGCCAGCCGATACTGGCCACTCCGGGCTTGCGGCATGCCGTCTGCCCGGGCCTGCTGCGCCATCCCTTGCGAAAGTTCCTGATCTGCCATGAACGGTTCTGCCCTGCTTCACATCCTTGCTGCCGCTGCCCCTGCGGCCGCACCGTCCGAGCCGCCCGCCTATCTGCAGTTCCTGCCGCTGGTGGCCATGGCGGCGATCTTCTACTTCCTTATCCTGCGCCCGCAGATGCG
>CANCET010000041.1 GCA_947375105.1 Sphingomonadaceae bacterium | reverse complement strand
GACATGTCGGCGTGGCTCGCGAACCACTTTTCGCCCTCGATCACCCAGTCATCGCCATCGGCGCGCGCGCGGCAGAGGAACTCGCCGGGATCGGCGCCCGCCTGCGGCTCGGTCATCGAGAAGCACGAGACGATATCGCCATCGAGCAGCGGCTGGAGATAGCGCGCCTTCTGCTCATCAGTGCCGAAGCGGGCGAGGATTTCGGCATTGCCGGTATCGGGCGCCTGCGTGCCGAACACGGTGGGCGCAAAGCGGCTGCGGCCGAGGATCTCGTTCATCAGGCCGAGGTGGAGCTGGCCATAGCCCTGCCCGCCAAGTTCGGGGCCAAGGTGACAAGCCCACAGGCCCTTGTCCTTCACCACCTGCTGCAACGGCTTCATGATCCGGCGCGCCTTGGAACGTGGATCGAACGGATCGCCAGGGCCCCGGAACACAAGGTCGATCGGCTCGATTTCGCGCTTCACGAAATCGCGCATCCAGTCGAGCTTTTCGGCAAACTCGGGCTCAGTCGAAAAATCCCACGCCATCGGTTAAATGCTCACCTTTTCAACAACCTGCATACCAGCCACCGTCAACCCACAGCTCCGCGCCTGTGATGTAGCGCGCCTCATCCGAGGCAAGGAACAGCGAGGCATGGGCAATGTCCATCGGATCGCCCACTATACCCATCGGGATCGAAGCCTTGATCGCGGCATCCTGTTCGGGCGTGATATCGCCCAGAATGGGCGTGCGGATCTGGCCGGGGAAAATCGTGTTCACGCGCACGCCCTGCTTGACGAACTCGAGCGCGGCGCCCTTGCCCATCACGCGCACCGCCGCCTTCGAGGCGTGGTAACTGATCGCGCCGGGGCTGCCGATAAGGCCGTAGAGCGAGGAGATGTTGACGATGGCCGAGCCGGTCCCGGCTTTGACCAGTTCGGGTGCTCCCGCCTTCATGCCGTAGAACACGCCGGTCTGGTTGACCGCGACCATCTTCGCCCAGCCCTCTGGTGTCTCATCGATGATGCCGCCGGGGTGGAAGATCCCGGCATTGTTCACCAGCGTAGTCAGCTTGCCGAAGGTTTTGACGGTCAGCGCAACCGCGGCCTGCCAACTGGCAAGGTCGGTCACGTCAAGCCGGGTGAACGCCGCCGCGCCGCCTGCCTCTGCGATCTTCGCGACAACCGCTGCGCCGAGCGCCTCCTGCAAGTCGCCGATCATCACCGTCGCACCCTCGCGGGCATAGAGCATCGCCTGCGCTTCACCGAGGCCGCTCGCGCCGCCGGAAATGAGCGCCACTTTGCCCTCGAGCCGTCCGCCCATCAACCCTCTCCCGTTGTTGGCATTCGCGCATTGTGGATCACACTTACTAGTTTCAGACAAGCAAAATATGGCGACTCGAAAGGCATCCCCGTCATGGCTGATCGCTGAAAACGTTGCATCGACGCCACATCCGTGTCGTATCACCACCACCCCTTCACCACACGCGCGGCATCATCTCGCAATATAACTTGTTCGCGTATAGCAAGTTTGATAGACCCATAGACAGGTTACGGCGTCCGCAGCGCGTACGGAAAGGGCACTGCCCGCCGCTCGCGCAGCACAGCAGGACAAAGTCGCCGGGGATAACGGGGCTGCGCCAAAAGAGCGCGGCGTGAGAGGGAGAGACGGGATGAGCATGTCGGTAAAGGCAATGCGCGCGCTTCTGGCGGCGTCGATTTCAGTCGCCGGATTGGTGGCAGGGCAAGCCCGGGCGCAGCAGGCCGCCCCTCAGCAAGCGGGCGCCGCCGAAGCGAGCGACGGGCTTGAAGCCATCGTGGTGACAGCGCGCAAGCGCACGGAAAACCTCCAGAACGTCTCATCCTCGATCAGTGCGCTGGGCGTAACCGATCTGGCCAAGCGCTTCGATTCGGACGTGCGCGACTTCGCCAACTCCGCACCAAACGTGCTGATCGATGACACGCAGCAAGGCCCGGGCGGCGTGGCCGCAATTTACATCCGCGGCATCGGCGTGGCCGATGTCGAAAAGTCCGTCGATCCTGCGGTCGGCGTGGTGATCGATGATGTCTACCTCGGACAGAGCTCGGGCAGCCTCCTCAAGGCGATCGACGTCGACCGCGTCGAAGTGCTGCGCGGCCCCCAGGGCACGTTGTTCGGGCGCAATGCCACGGGCGGCGTGATCAACCTCGCCCGTTCGCGACCGACGCAGGAACTGACCGGCAAGGTCCGCGGCACGTATTCGAGCTTCGACACCTTCGACTTCCAGGGTGTGGTCAGCTTCGGCCTCGCGCAGAATGTCGCGCTGAAGGTTTCAGGCGCGTACAACTCGACCGACGGCTACATCTTCAACAAGACCTTCAACCAGCCGGGGCAGAAATCAGACTTCCGCGCCATTGGCGGCCAGCTGCTGCTCACGCCCACCAGCCAGCTGGAAATCAGCCTCAGCTACGATCACCAGCTGACCCGGCAGGACCCGCCGCAGCTTTCCGCGCTGGCCAAGCCGACCGACCTGTTCTGCGCGGCGTACAAGTACTGCTCGCCGGTGCCGGACCAGCCGATCACGGGCGACCGCTATGTCAGCGTCAGCAACGCGCCGGTTGACAAGAGCGCGCGCTTCCAGCTCGACATGGCCATTGGCAAGCTCAAGTACGAGCTCGGCAACAATCTCGATTTCGAGTACATCCTTGGCTACCTGAAAACGAAGGAATCGATCAACCAGGACTTCGATTCCACCCCGCAGACGCTCTATCACACCGACCGTCCCGCCCGCTGGCGGCAGGTGACGAACGAGGCCCGCCTCGTGATGGGCGGCAATGGCCCGGCCACCTTCGTGCTCGGCGGCTACCAGTGGTTCTCGAAGTACACGATCAACCTCAAGAACTACATCGGCTTCGCCGGCCCGCCGCTGCTGACCAGTGCGCAGGACGTGACGCAGACGACCAAATCGTGGGCCGGGTACTTCGAAGGCGACTACAAGTTCACCGACAAGCTCAAGCTCACCCTCGGCGGGCGCTACACGCACGATACCAAGACGACGCAGGTCAACGACAAGACGATCTTCATCTACGGCACGCTCGAAGAGAAGAACCCGATCGTGACTCTCCCGCCGGTTGCCGGGGTCAATATCGTGATGCCCACTCCGATCGAGGCGAGCTGGTCGAAGTTCACGCCCAAGGTCAGCCTCAGCTACAACTGGACGCCTGATGTAATGACTTATGCGCTGTGGTCGCGCGGGTATCGCGGTGGCGGGTTCAATGGCCGTCCGGCCACGATCGGCGCAGCCACCACGCCCTACAACCCCGAAACGCTCGACAACTACGAACTCGGCTTCAAAACCCAGTTCCTCAACGATCGCATCCGCCTCAACGGCGCGTTTTACATGATGAAGTACAAGGACATGCAGCAGGATCTCGACGTGCCGGCCCCCGGCACCTCGACCGGCCGCGAGAACCGCACGATCAATGCCTCGAAGGCTGATCTCAAGGGCGTCGAGGTCGATCTGACCGCGCGCATCTCCCGTAGCTTCACGATCGGCGGCAACGTCGGGTACCTCGATGCCAAGTACAAGGACTTCTTCGGCGACATCTACAGCACCGGCACGCCGGTCGACGCCACGTTCCTGAGGATCCGTCGCGCACCGCGCTGGACCTGGGACGCGCGCGCATCCTACGAGAACGAGGTTGGCCCCGGCACGCTGATGGCCAATGCCGAACTGCACATGATCGGCGCGCACGAGCTTACCTTCCTCAACAACCCGAACTTGCGCAACGCCGCCCAGTATCTGCTCGATGCCTCGATCAGCTACCGGATCAACAAGACGATGATCAGCGTGTTCGGCAAGAACCTTGGCAACGAGGACGGCTACACCATCGGCTACGACGTCCAGAATGTCTGGAGCTATGGCGCGCCGCGTCCGCCCCGTTCGTGGGGTGTAGCGGTTACGCAGACGTTCTGATCGCAGGCAGCAGGCAAGATGGTGCAGGCTCCTGACGGGTTCCGGCCTGTTGCCCGCCGCTGGCTGGTAACCGGGGCATCGCGCGGCATCGGCCACGCGGTCGCCGCGCTTGCCGCCAGCCGGGGCGACAAGGTCTGCATCGTTGGCCGCGATCCCGGGATCGCCGGGATCGCGGCGTCAATCGGCCCGGATGTGTTCGGCGTTTCTGCCGATGTCACCAAGGCCGATGACGTCGTCCGCATTGCAGCCGAAGTCGAAGCCCGCTGGGGCGGTCTCGACGTGCTCGTCAACAATGCCGGACTGCATCGCGGCGGCGGGCTCGACCGGATTTCGGACGAGGACTGGGAGGCGACAATCGCCACCAACCTCTCCGGCCCGATGCGCATGGTGCGGGCGCTGGTCGGCTTGATGCCCGAGGGCGGCTCGGTGGTGAACGTCGGCGCGGTGGTGGGCTTCCGGGGCTTCCCGGGCGATAGCTGCTACGGAGCGTCCAAGGCGGGGCTTACCGGCCTGACCAATGTGCTGGCAGTCGAACTTGCGCGGCGACAGATCCGGGTCAACATGGTTGTGCCCGGCTTCGTCCAGACCGAGATGACCGCGACGATTTCGGACCGCGCCCGCGATGCCATCATCGGCCGCATTCCGCTGCGCCGGATGGGCACAGTCGAGGAAATGGCCGAAGTGTGCTGGTGGGTCGCAGGCTCGCCCTACATGACCGGTTCCGTCGTGTTCACTGATGGGGGCCTGATGTGCAACCTGTAGACGCCGAAAGGCGACTGCAGGCATGGCTGGCCGAGACGACCGGGCGCACGGACATTGCGCTCGGTCCGGTCCTCGCCGGCGGCAATTCCAACGTCACGCGCCTGATCGAGACCGCCGAGGGCCGGCTCGTCCTGCGTCATCCCCCGGTCGAAGTCATTTCCGATCGCGCCGCCGCCGGCATCGAGCGCGAGTACCGCGTCATCTCCGCGCTGGCAGGCCTTGCCCCGGTGCCGAACGCGATAGCCTGGTGCGGTGATCCGGAGATCATCGGCCAGCCTTTCGCCGTCACCGAATGGGTCGAAGGCGTGGCCCTGACCGAACACATTCCCGCAGGCTGGCCTGATACCGATGAAACGGTGGGGCAGCTCGGCCTTGCCATGGCGGAAGGCCTCGCCCGCGTCCATGCAGCGGATTGGCACGCCGTGCTCCCCGCCGATTTCGCGCGGCCCGATGGCTTCGTCACGCGCCAGATCGAACGCTGGCTCAAGGTCCGCGCAAGCGACCGCGTGCGCGATCTCCCGTTGCTGGAAGAAATCGGCGCGTGGCTCCTCGCGAACCAGCCCGCCTCCACCCGCACCAGCGTGATCCACTGCGATTTCCACCTCGACAACTGCCTCGTCGCGCCAGACCGGCCCGAGCTTCGCGTCATCCTCGATTGGGAAATGGCGACGCTCGGCGATCCGCTGGTCGATCTCGGCCTGTGCCTGTTCTTCTGGCAGCGCGATCCTGCCGCCGAACTTGGCTTCAGCTTCGTGCAAGGTCTCTCGAACCGCCCGGGTGTGCTGCCCGCGCGCGCGTTGGCCGAGCATTGGTCTGCGCAAACCGGTTTCAGCCACGAACACATCGATTACTTCATCGTCTTCGCCGCCTGGCGCCTGGCGGCCATCGTCGAGGGCGCATGGGTGCTGCAAACCCGGGGCAAGGTGGACACGCCCTACTCGCGCGGCCTTGAACGCGATGTCCCCGCCCTGCTGCACGAGGCAGCGGCTATCCTCGAAAAAGGAAAAGTCCGGTGAGATCGACGATGATGGATCATCCGCTGTCCACGCAGATGATCTTCGATCGCGGCGAGCGCTTGTTTGCCGCGAGCCGGGTTGTCTCTTACGACGGCGCCGCCACGCACCAGCGCAGCTTCGCCGAAACCGCAGACCGTGCCCGCCGCCTTGCCGGAGCGCTCGCCGCACTCGATCTGCCCTTCGGCGAGCCGGTCGCCACTTGCTGCTGGAACAGCCCTGCGCACCTCGAAGCCTATCTCGCGGTCCCGGCGATGGGCGCAGTGCTCCACACACTCAACGTGCGGCTGCCGGCAGACCAGATCCGCTACATCATCGAACACGCTGCCGACCGGGCGCTGATTGTCGATGCCATGCTGTTGCCCGCCATCGCCCCGGTCCTCGCGGGATGCCCGCTCCTCGAACACGTGATCATCGTTGGCGACGCACCTGACGGCATCGAAGGGTTTTCCGGCCGGATCCACGCGTATGAGGCGTTGATCGCTGCTGCCGCCCCGATGACGACGTGGCCCACGCTGGTCGAAACCGATGCGGCGGCGATCTGCTACACCTCGGGCACCACCGGCCTGCCCAAGGGCGTCGTCTACTCGCACCGCTCGGTCTATCTCCACAGCCTCGCCTCGATGGCTGCAGACACCTTTGCCATCTCCAACCGCGACCGCATCCTGATGGTGCCGCCGATGTTTCACGCCAATGCCTGGGGCATGCCCTTTTCGGGCTGGCTGGCGGGCAGCGACCTGATCCTCCCCGGCCCGCACCTCCAGAGCCAGCACCTCGCCCACCTCATCGCGCAGGAACGGCCTACGCTGATGGCCGCCGTCCCGACAATCCTGGGCGATCTGCTGCAGGCCCACGCCCACACGCCGCTCAATCTCGCCTCGTTCCGCACCATCGTCTCAGGCGGCTCGGCGGTTTCGACCAGCCTGATCGAACGAGTGAAGGCCGCGTGGGGCGTTGATGTTGTCCAAGGCTGGGGCATGACCGAGACGAGCCCGATGTGCGTACTCTCCTTCCCCCCGCGCGAGATCGGGCCGGAAGGCGAAACGCCGTGGCGCGCCAAGGCCGGGCGGCCGGTGCCGGGCATGCACGTGCGCATCGTCGACGATGCAGACCAGCCCCTGCCGGAGGACGGCATGGCTATTGGTCACCTGCAATTGCGCGGGCCATGGGTCACAGGCGGTTATCTCCACGAAGCCCCTCAAGACACGCGCCTTTCCGCTGATGGCTGGCTGCGCACCGGCGATGTCGGCCGCATCGATGCGCTCGGCTTCGTGGAGGTGACCGACCGCGCCAAGGACCTCATCAAGTCGGGCGGCGAATGGATTTCCTCGGCCGATCTCGAAAACGCGATTGCCGCCCTGCCCGGCGTGGCCGAAGCGGCGGTCTTCGCCATTCCCGATCAGCGCTGGGAAGAACGGCCGCTTGCAGTCGTGGTGCCCCAGCCCGGCACCGAACTTGTCCCCGCCACATTGCGCGCCGCGCTGCGCGCGCAGTTTGCCAGATTCATGATACCCGAGTATTGGGCGCGCGCGGACTCCATCCCGAGGACCACTGTCGGCAAGTACGACAAGAAGACACTCAGGGAGCAGTTCGATACCGGAGGGATGACTGTCATCATGGAAACTGGCTTCATCTCCGGAGACTAGGATTGAATGTGAATATCTCCCCATCCGGCGAATTTCCGGCCGATCGCCCAAGACTGACGCAAGGCGAGCGCACGGCGCTATCGGACGCGCGCATGTTCGAGGCGGCAATGCACCTCATCTGCGAGCATGGCACGCACAACACCACGCTCAAGGAAGTGGGCGAACGCGCCGGTTACAGCCGCGGCCTTGCCAGCAATCGCTTCGGCTCGAAGGAAACGCTGTTCGGTTTTCTGGTGCGGGACTTCAACGAGAAGTGGGCCGCCGAACTGCGCCGCTTTGTGGGCAAGAACACTGGGCTTGCCGCAATCGAAGGCGCGCTCGATGCGGTCGAATTCTTCCTGCTCAATCGCACCAAGCAGATGCAGGCAATGTATATCCTGTGGTTCGAATCTATCAGCAGCTATCCATTGGTGCGCCGCCGCCTCGCCGCCAACCACATTGCCTATCGCAAGGATACTGCGCGCTGGCTGGCCCAGGCGATCACCGATGGCGAAGTGCGGCCCGGTGTCGATCCGGAAAGCTTCGCGGTCGAATTCAGCGCCTTCATTTTCGGTCTGGTCTACCAGTGGCTGGCTAACCCGTCGGCGATCAATCTGCACACCCTGATGCAGCACTATCGCGACAACTCCATTCATATGCTGCGCGGAAGCGCACATGCGCCGCCCTGATTGCGGCGAGTTTCGATCTGCTGGCCGCCAAGCCCATCGATGCCATACCGATCGACTAGGTCGTCGCACGTGAAGGCGTGGCCAAAGGCAGCGTCTTCAACCATTTCTCCGACAATCAGGGCTTTGGCGCGGCCATCACGGCAGCGGTGCGGCTGCAGTTGGGGGAGCAGATCAGCCATGACAATGCCGGGGTGACCGATCCGGTCAAGCGGATCGCTCAGGGCATGCGCGTCGGCGCGGAATTTGCGCTCAGCGCCCCCAAACGCAGGGTAGTCCTGCTCCGCAAACTCATTGTCATAGAGGAAGAGGCCGATGACCAAGATCATGGCTCTTCGCAAAATTCTCGGCGTCGAATTTACGCAAGCCGCATCAGCGTATTCGCAATCCGAATCCAGATGCTTTACTCCTTAAAATCTTTCTTCTTCAATCGAAATTGCTATATTGAAATCCTGCCGGATTGATTTCACCGTATTGGCTGCGTACAAAATTGAATATCGATTGTTTTGACGCGGATTATGGGGCGAGATCTAGCATGGCAGAATTGACGCCGATCGGCACCGAGTTTCTCGTCAACAATTTCGGCACTTTGGGCGACCAGTACGCCCCTACGATCACCGGTCTTGCGAACGGCGGTTTCGTCGTCTTGTGGATGAACCGCATCGGGACCGTCGAGGGCGAGATCTTAGGGCAGCTATACAGATCTGATGGCACCCAGATCGGCGGTGATTTCAAGGTCAATCAGGAAAGTACATTTCAATACGGGCCGTCTGTCACGAGCCTTGCGAACGGGGGCTTTGTAGTCTCCTGGACCAGCTATTTCACAGGGCAAAGCGAGAGCAGCTCCGCCAATGTGAGCGCGCAGCTATTTGGCGCGGACGGCACAAAGGTCGGCGGCACGATCCTGGTCAACACTCAGCTGGCGGGTCTACAGTCGTCACCAAGTATCACGAGCCTTTCGAACGGCGGGTTCGTAGTCACTTGGATGGACGACAGCGGCACGCTAGGCGACAGCAGCGGCAACAGCGTCAAGGCGCAAGTGTTCGGCGCGGACGGCAGCAAAGTCGGCGGCGAGTTTCTGATCAACACCGCGACGTCGGGCAATCAGGACTACCCGGCCATTGCCAGCCTTGCGAACGGGGGATTCGTCGTTTCGTGGCAGGACACCAGCAACGCCACGTCGGACGACCCGAACAATATCAAGGCACAAGTCTTTGGGGCGAACGGCACAAGAGTTGGTAGCGAGTTTCAGGTCAATACGGTGACGGACGGCAGCCAACGGCAGCCAACGATTACCGGGCTTGCGGACGGCCGGTTCGTAGTTGCGTGGTTTGACGAAAAGACAACATCGGGCGAACCTCTCCGCGCCAATGTCGCGGCGCAAGTCTACAGTGCAAACGGCGTCGCGCTGGGTGACCAGTTCACGGTTAACACCGCCCCAGTGTATACGCCGGTCTTGGGCGGAGGAGGTGGTCCGACAATCAGAGGCCTTGCGAACGGCGGATTCGTGGTGACATGGGGAGACTTTAGCGGCACGCTGGGCGACAACAGCAGCCTCGCCGTCGCGGCGCGAGTATTTGGCGCAAATGGCTTGCCGGCTGGTGGCGAATTTCTGGTCAACACGCAGACAACCAACTCTCAGGTCGCTCCCAAGATAACAGATCTTGCGAACGGCGGATTTGCAATCACCTGGAACGACTACAGCGGCACGCTGGGCGATGACAGCGGCACCAGCATCAAGGCGCAGGTGTTCAGTCCGGATTCTCCCGTCAACGCACCAGTCATCTTCACCGACGGCGGCGGAGCCAACGCAGCCCCTTCGATCTATGAGAACAACCAGGCTGTAACCACAGTCGGGGTCGTCCATCCCAGCGCGGGCGTGACTTATTCGATCATCGGCGGTGCGGATGCGGCGCTATTCCAGATCGACGCCGCGACCGGCGTGCTTTCTTTCAAGGCAGCGCCGAACTTCGAGGCGCCAACCGATGCAGGCCTCAACAACGTCTATGATGTGATCGTCAGAGCGCTGGAAGGCTCGCTGGCCGATACGCAGGCCATTGCGGTGACCGTGGTCAACGACAATGAAGCGCCGGCGATCACCAGCGATGGCGGCAGCGAAGCGGCGGCGCGCGCGCTTGCCGAGAACACCACGACTGTCACCGCGGTCACTGCCGCCGATCCTGATGCTGGCACAACACTGACGTATTCGATCAGTGGCGGGGCCGATTTTTCCAAGTTCCAGATCAACGCCGATACTGGCGCCTTGTCGTTCATCACAGCGCCGAACTTCGAAGCGCCGACCGATACGGGCGGGAACAACGTCTACGACGTTATCGTGGAAGTGAGCGATGGCTCTTTGACCGATACGCAGGCAATTGCCGTAAGCGTCACCAACGTCAACGAGGCCCCCGCGATCACCAGCAATGGCGGCGGCGCAACGGCGACGCGGTCCATCGCCGAGAACACCACCACCGTTACTACGGTCATGGCAACCGATCCCGACGCGGGCACGACGCTGGCCTATTCGATCAGCGGCGGGGCCGATGCCGCTCTGTTTCAGATCGACGCCGTGACGGGCGCGCTGAGCTTCAAGACAGCGCCCAATTTCGAGGCTCCTGCCGATGCAGGCGCAAACAATGTCTATGACGTGATCGTGCGGGCAAGCGATGGTTCGTTGGCGGACACGCAGGCGATTGCGGTGACCGTGACCGATGTCGACGAGCCGCCGGTGATCACCAGCGATGGCGGCGGGGCAACTGCAACTCTGTCTGTCATCGAAAACGTCACGGCCGTAACCACGGTGCAAGCCGCCCATCCCGACGCTGCCGCGAAGCTGACTTATGCGATCGCCGGCGGCGCGGACATGTTCGCTTTTACGATCAACGCTGAAACGGGTGCGGTCTCGTTCGTCTATGCACCCAATTTCGAAGCGCCGGCCGATAGCGGCGGCAACAATGTCTATGATGTGATCGTCAGCGCCAGCGACGGCAAGTTGACCGACACGCAGGCGATTGCGGTGACGATCAAGGACGTGAACGAAGCGCCGTACATCATAACCAATGGCGGCGAGGCAACGGCTTCGATTTCGGTGGCGGAGAACAGCAAGGCCGTCACGGCGGTCCTCGCGATAGACCCTGATATCAACACCTTTCCGACCTACTCGATCGCCGGTGGCGCGGATGCGGCGAAGTTCCAGATCGATGCCGCGACCGGCGCGCTGAGCTTCAAGGCCGCGCCCGACTTCGAGGTACGCAGCGATGTGGGCGCGAACAACGTCTATGATGTGGTCGTGCTGGCCAGCGATGGCCAGTTGGGCGATCTGCAGACACTTTCGGTGGTCGTCACCAATGTGAACGAAGCGCCCGTCATCCGGAGCAACGGAGCCCTTGCGACGGCGTCGGTTTCGGTCGCGGAAAACACCACTTCCGTAACCACGGTCACAGCGACGGACCCGGACGCGGGCACGACGCTGGCCTATTCGATCAGCGGCGGTGCGGATGCCGCGCTGTTCCAGATCGATGCCGCAACCGGCGCGCTGAGCTTCAAGGCCGCACCGAATTTCGAAGCCCCCACCGATGCTGGCACGAACAACGTGTATGATGTGATCGTGCAGGCAAGCGATGGTTCGCTGCTCGATACGCAGGCGATCGCGGTGACGGTGACTGATGGTCCCTACAACCTGGTGAACGGCACGAGCGGGAACGACACCCTGGACGGCACGAGCGCTGAAGATCAGCTCATGGGTCTTGGCGGTGACGACATTCTGAACGGGCTTGATGGCGACGATCTGCTCGACGGAGGCATCGGCCTTGACACGCTGACGGGCGGAGCGGGCGCGGACAAGCTGATCGGCGGGGATGGCAACGATGTCTTGATCGGCGGCTTCACGTCGCAGATCGGAGCGCAACCGGGCGACTTAGCCGACGAAATTCTCGGCGGCGCAGGCAATGACGTGATGTTCGGCGGGGACGGCAACGACAAGCTCTCCGGCGGTGACGGCGATGACGACATCCGCGCCGATGCCGGCAGCGACATGATCGACGGAGGCGCGGGCATCGACCTGGCCTCCTATCGCTTCAACGACTTCACGGAGGCAATGACACTCGATTACCGCACCTTTGCGGCGACCAGCACGTTCACCTGGAATGACGGGCGCGGCGGCACGGATAAGCTTACAAGCATCGAAGCGCTGTTCCTCACCGGCGGCAAGGGCAATGACATCATCTACGGCTCGGAGCATACGGTTCCGGGTGTCTACGGCTATGCCAACGGCCTCAACGGCCGCGAAGGCAACGATACCATATACGGGGCCGGTAACCGCGACGTCATCAACGGCGGCGTCGGCGACGATTCGCTGTTTGGCGCCGGTGGCAACGATGATCTGGTGGGCGACGCCGGCACCGACCGCATCGATGGCGGCGCCGGCATCGATCAGGCCCAGTTCCAGCTGGCCCCTGGCACCCTGGGTACGCTGCGGCTGATACAAGACCCGGCGAATGCAAATCAGTTGCTTGTCCAGCTTGTGAGCGGCGGTGTCGCGCAGGACATTTTCCGGATCTCCCCCACCGGGGTGGGCTCGGCGCTGGTCGAAGGTCTGGGTGCCTATGCCTGGCAAGGCACCGACACCGTGACAAATTGCGAGATCCTGAGTTTTGCGGTGCTCCAGAGCACCGCTTCTACGGTTAGCCTGGCCGTCAACCCGAACGCGGCGGCAACGCCGCCCATCGCCGAGGGTTCGGTGATGAACGACGACATCCAGCTTGCCACCTTGTTCGGAGCGGGCGCCTCCAATGCCAGTGGCGGCTTCGGAAACGACAACATCGTCGGCAGCGCCGGAAACAACGAGTTGGCCGGCGGTGCTGGCGATGACCGGCTTGTTGGCGGCGGGGGCGCTGACAGGCTGAACGGCGGCGATGGCAACGACCGGCTGATTGGCGGCTTCAACTCCGGCTTCGGCGTGCAGCCCGGCGACGGTGCCGACGTGATCCGGGCTGGCCGGGGCGATGATCTTCTGCGCGGCGGTGACGGCGATGACCAGCTGTTCGGCGAGGCCGGAGACGACAATCTGCGCGGTGATGCCGGATCAGATCTGCTCGACGGCGGCGCAGGGAACGATTTCGCCAGCTACTACCTGATCGCTGCCAAGGCAGGCGTGGTTCTCGATTTCAGCAATTTCAAGCCGGGTCAGGATTTCACGCTTGTCGATCCGCTGGGCGGCACTGATACGTTGCGCGGCATCGAAATCGTGGGGATCGGCGGCTCGAATTTCGGCGATGTGCTGAAGGGCAGCCTCACCGCCGTCAGCCTCGGCACGAATCCCAATCCTATTTTCCGGGGGTTTGCCAATCAGATGGGCGGCCTCGCCGGCAATGATAGCATGACCGGCGGCGAGGGCGACGACAGTCTCGACGGCGGCACTGGGAACGACACCCTCGTTGGCCGCGGCGGCATCGACCGGGCCATTTACGCCTTCGACGGCACCAATGAGATCACCGGCGCGGACCTCGTCACGTCGGGCGTGACCTTTTCGGCGGCGGCTCTCGTCAGCGCGACCGGCACGACGCAGATCAATGCGGGCGTGCTGGGAACGGACAGCCTGACCGGGATCGAGGGGGTTTCCATCAGCGGCAGCAATTTTGCCGATACGCTGACGGGAAGCGGGCTCGGCGACTGGATCAGGGGGAACGATGGCAATGATCGCCTCGATGGCGGCGCGGGCGCGGACCTTGCGGTCTACAACGGGAGCCGCGCGGACTATGATGTCGTCCGGCTGGATGACGGAACGATCCGTGTCACCAATGTCTCGGCTTCGGGCCTTCTGGAAGGCACTGATACGCTGAGCAATTTCGAGACGCTGGCGTTCTATGGTGATAGCGCGGTCGTCGCTCTCAATCCCGCCAACATCGGCACGCTGGGCAAGGATATCCTGACCGGAAAGGCGACCGCCGACACGATCTATGGCGGCGATGGCAACGATATTCTGCGCGGCGGCGCAGGCGACGACGTGCTGATCGGCGGCAATGGCAACGACAGATTTGACGAATCCACAACTGCCAGCGGGGATGACACGATCATCGGCGGAGGCGGCGATGACAGCATGGTCGATTTCGTCGGCAACAATGTGCTGCGCGGCGGCGACGGCAACGACACCCTGAGCGGAACGGGAACGCTTTACGGCGGCAACGGCAACGATACCTTCCTCTACCTCGCGGCAGGTCCGTCTGTTGACACGTTTTACGGCGAAGCGGGCGCCGATGTGTTCATGGTCATGCCTATCGATGCCACGTTTGTGGCGGATCGCATTGCCGATTTCGACGCAACTTCGGCCAGCGCGGACCTTATCACGGTCAATTTTCTGGTCGATCAGATGATCGGCTGGACCGGGGGCTATGCCGGCGCGATGTTTGCCAATGGCTATCTGCGCTTCGTGCAGAGCGGAACCGATGCCGTGTTGCAGTTCGACCGCGATGGCTCGGCCGGTTCCACTTACGGTTTCGTCGACGAGGTGATCCTCTCCAACCACGGGGGCACCGCGATCGGCACGCTGCAGGGCCGGGTCACGCTCTATTCCTCCTCGGCGGGCGGAACGGCGGGCAACGATACGCTCAATGGCAATCCCGGCGATGATCCTGCCATTCGCGGTTATGGCGGCGCCGATGTGATCAATGGCCTCGCGGGGAACGATTTTATCGAAGGCGGCTTTGGTCAGGACCAGATCAGCGGCGGTGATGGCAATGATATCATCATCGGCGATGTCTTCGGCGCAGATACGGGGATGGCTGACCGGATAGCGGGCGGCAATGGGAATGACAGGCTGTTTGGTTCGGGCGGCAACGATACGCTCGATGGTGGCAGCGGGGACGACGAACTCAGCGGAGATCAGGGCGATGACAGCCTGAACGGCGGCGATGGCACCGACATCGCCATCTTCAGCGGCCTGCGCGCCAACTATACCATCGAGCGGACATCCGAAAACACGATCCGCGTGACCGACTTGCATACGGCGGGCCCGGCCGATGGCGTCGACCTTCTCACCTCCGTGGAGACGCTGCGGTTCTTCGACGGTGATATCGCCTCGGTAAAGTTTGGTCTGATTGTCACCGGCACCACTGGCATTGATACCCTCAAAGGTTCCGCCGGTAACGACACGATCGTCGGACTCGGAGGCAACGACCGGCTCGACGGGCTTGGCGGCGCCGATAGCATGACCGGCGGCGCGGGTGATGATACTTACGTCGTGGACAACAGCGGCGACCGCGTGAGCGAAATTGCGGCTGAAGGCACTGATACGGTGCTCGCAGGCGTGACACATGTCCTCGCGGCGAATGTCGAGAACTTGACGCTGACGGGCTCCGGCCTGATTGACGGCACCGGAAACGCGCTGGCCAACGTGATGAGCGGCAATGGCGCGGCCAATCTGCTTCGCGGCTTGGGCGGTGACGATAGGCTCGATGGCAAGGCGGGCGCCGACGTGCTCGAAGGCGGCCTCGGCAATGACAGGTTGACCGGGGGCGCGGGGGCCGACGCTTTTGTGTTTGGCTCCAAGCCGAACACCACATTGAACTCAGACACTGTGACAGACTTTGTATCGGGAACCGACACGCTTGTGTTTAACAAGACGATCTACCCCGCGTTTACCGCTCTTGGCGCGATCGGCGCCGATGCGTTCTGGTCGGGCGCGGGTGTGAACGCTGCGCACGATGCCACCGACCGTTTCCTCTACAACACGATCAACGGCGCATTGTGGTATGACGCTGATGGCACGGGTTCAACTGCAGCAGTGCAGGTAGCAACGCTGACCGGGCGGCCGGCCTTGGCGTTCAGTGATATCTTGATAGCCGCATAATGTTCTGGGCAAGGTCAGGCGTTGGCGCGTTCCATGATCCAGTCAGCAGTGACCTGAGGTTGCGTGAGCGGAAACATATGGCCGCCGTCGATCATCTTGAACTCGGCGCCCTTGATCGCGGCAACGGTCGGCAGGCCATGTACTGACGGATCAAGCAGGAGATCGCCTGCCGCGAACATGATCCCGACCGGGATCGACAACTCTCCATATCGCGCAGCAATGCCCGCCATCTCGCCGCGCGCCGCCTCGACATCGCGGCAAGCCGCCACGAACGCTTCGGGACGAAGGGTCAGCGCCGCGCCGCCCCGCGTCTCGAAATGGGCAGGGACGGGTTCTGGGCCGAAAACCTGGGCATTCGCCGCATCTGCTCCAAGGCGCCCTGCTGGTGCCGCCAGCGTCCATCCCAGCATTGTGCGGGCCATCGGCGAACGCAGATCAAGCGCCTTGAATACTTGCGGGATGGCCTCGATGGGCTGGGTGAGCGGTGCGAGCAATGCAAGGCCGCCGATCTTGCCGGGATGGCCGAGCGCCATCGCCAAGGCAACAGCGCCACCGAGCGAATGGCCAACCACCAACGGCCTGTCCAGCCCAAGCTGGTCCATTAGCTCGACCATCATCGCCGCCTGCGCGGCAAGACTGCACTTGCCGTCACCACTGTAGCTTGAATATCCCGAACCCGGCCGGTCGACCAGGATAAGCCGATGGTGCGGCGATAGAAGCTCGCTCAGGGCATACGTGAAGTTGCGCAACTGACCGCCAAGACCGTGTACCAGAATGATCGGCGATCCTTCACCAATGGCGAGGTAGTGCAGCCGACCACCGTTCACTTCGGCAAAGTGCCCATCGGGCGGCACCAGTTGTTCGGCACGGCTGCGGTTCCATGCGGTGAACGCAGCCAGCCCCGCGGTTGCGGCAAGTGCGGCGGCGCCACTACCCATAACGGCCTTGAGAAAACTCGCCATTGCTTCGCCATCCTTCCAATTGCCGGGGGCACGCACCATCTCATGCCCCTGCCATTTCGGCAATTTCAGATAATGAAACGAGCCGAATGACGCACGGTGCCCACGATAATGGCCAGACTACTCTCTCCAGATTCTCTCCGCGAGCGCTCTGCAGGCTGGGAATGGAACGGTTCTGCAGGTGTTTATGGTGTTTGTGCGGGAGCCCGAGACTTGCATCGGACTGCGTGGCGGAGCGGCAGTCGGATGCAAAATAGTCGCTACCGGCAAGCGCCTCCCCTTCCCCGCCAATTCGCCGCTCGCAAGCGACTGCCACTCGGCCAACGCGGCTGCCCGGCTCGGCGCCGTGCGCCTCGTCGCTGATGCGCTGGCAGCCGAAGGCATCACCAGTCCTCGCCGCTGAGGAAGCCTGCTAGGTCTCCTATGTCGTGCGCGTGCTGCGGCTGGCGTTCCTTGTCGCCCGCAGCGCTCGATGCTGTGCTGGAGGGCACGTTGAAGCCCGGGGTGGACAGCACTGCACTGCTCAGGATCGAGGCTATCCCGCCGCGCTGGCCAAGATCCGCCGCGGGGCCAAGCGTTCGCACTGGATGTGGTTCATCATTCCCCAGCTTGCAGGCCTCGGCCACAGTCCCACCGCCCGCCCCCGCCCCTGTTCAGCGCGGCGCTGCAGCGCTGGTTCAAAGGGGAGCGGGATCCGCGGACACTGGAACTCCTGAAGGCCTGAGCGGTGGCTATATTGGCGAAGAACCGGGCCCGTCTGGCGGTTGATGTTAGGCGGCACACGTCTGAATCTGCTATTCTCGCTCTCATGACAGAAGCTGATAATGCCTTTCGTTCTGCACCGGCCGTCCATCGCAACCGTGAGGCCATTCTGAATGTGCTCCGCAAGGTTCTGCCAGCCTCAGGCCGGGTGCTGGAAGTGGCCAGTGGCACCGGCGAGCACGTCGTCCATTTTGCTCGCCACCTGCCGCACCTCGATTGGCACCCCTCCGATCCCTCGCCTGAGGCGCGCCGGTCGATCGCGGCATGGACACAGGCTGAGCATCTGGAAAATGTCCGTACGCCCCTCGATCTGGACGCCGCCCAAACCTCTTGGCTCATTGACCAGGCAGCAGCGATCATCTGCATCAACATGATCCACATCAGCCCGTGGGACGCCACGACCGGGCTGATGCGCGGCGCAGCGCACGTCCTGCCGCGTGGCGGCCCACTCTATCTCTACGGACCGTATCGACGCGCTGACCGTGCGCTGGAGCCGAGCAACGCAGCATTCGACCGTGATTTACGCACGCGAAATGCCGACTGGGGCCTGCGCGAGTTGGATGCCGTTATCGCCTGCGGTGCAGAACACGGGCTCGTCTTCGAGCAATCCATCGACATGCCAGCCAACAACCTATCGGTTATCTTCCGCCGGGTTTAGCCCGGAACCCTCCATTCATCGGCCTGTTATAAAACGATTTTGGTACAAAGCGGCCCTTCCCGAGCGTCATGTGGGATGACTGGGTTTGCAAAAAGCTGACAACCAACTTTCCTTTGACCGGCACGGCATTGCGGGAGCAGCTGGGCCAAAAGCAGAATGACCGCTATTGTTTTGAAAGATCAGTATGCCGCCATTTCTGGCGCTTAAAGCTTGATCCTGCCCAACCGCAGTGCGTTCACCACCACAGCAAGGGACGACATCGCCATGGCCGCACCTGCGAACATCGGGGACATCAGCAGACCGGTGACCGGATAAAGAACCCCGGCCGCAACCGGCACCCCGATGCCGTTGAACACCAATGAGAAGAAAAGGTTTTGACGAATGTTGGCCATCGTCGCCTTGGCAAGCGTGCGGGCGCGCACAACTGCTCCCAAGTCACCTTTGGTAAGGGTGATGCCTGCGCTCTCGATTGCGACGTCGGTTCCTGTGCCCATCGCCAATCCGACGTCCGCTGCGGCAAGAGCAGGCGCGTCGTTGATGCCGTCGCCGGCCATCGCGACCTTCGCGCCCTTGGCTTTGAGTTCGGTGACAATGCGCGCCTTGTCCTCGGGCTTCAGATCAGCATGAACTTCGTCGAGCCCTCCGACAGCAGCGGCGACAATCTGCGCTGTCGTCGCATTGTCGCCCGTCAACATGACGACGTGCAGCCCCAGTTGGCGCAGCGCCATGATCGATTGTTTGGCTTCCACGCGGACCGGGTCGGCCACGGCAATGAAGCCTGCGAGCGCGCTATCGACCGCAACCAGCATGATGCCTGCGCCTTCGCGCCGCCGGGCTTGCGCGGCATCGCTGAGGGAACTAATTTCGACACCGATGCTTTGCATTTGTGCGGCATTGCCAATGACGACAGTGCGCCCTTCGACTTTTGCACTGATGCCTGCCCCGACCTGAACCGCGAAGTCTTGGGGTTCAGCCAGGGCGAGGTTGCGCTCTTTGGCTGCAATCACAATGGCATGGGCGAGCGGGTGTTCTGAACGGGATTCGACCGACGCCGCGAAGCGGAGCAACTCGTCTTCACCCATGCTGCCGGTGGACTTTATCCCCACCAGCCTCGGCTTGCCTTCGGTCAGCGTGCCGGTCTTGTCGATCAGCAGCGTGTCGACCTCATCAAACGCCTGCAACGCCTCTGCGCTTTTCACCAGGACACCGGCCTGTGCACCCCGTCCTGTGCCGACCATGATCGACATCGGCGTTGCCAGACCGAGAGCGCATGGGCAGGCAATGATGAGCACCGCAATCGCATTGAGCAGCGCGTGGCCGATGCGCGGTTCCGGGCCAACAAGGCTCCAGACCGCGAACGTGACAATCGCAATGAGGACCACCAGCGGCACGAACCAGCCCGAAATGCGGTCTGCCACCGCTTGTATGGGCGCCCGGCTGCGCTGCGCTTCCGCGACCATCTTGACGATGCGCGCGAGCATCGTGTCGCTGCCGACGGCCTGCGCTTCCATGACAATGCTACCCGTGCCGTTCACCGTGCCGCCTGTGAGCGGGCTGTCTGCAGCCTTGGCAACCGGCAGAGGTTCACCGGTCAGCATCGACTCGTCGACCACTGATCTGCCATCGATGACCACGCCATCGACCGGAACAGCCTCGCCGGGGCGGATGCGCAAGTGGTCGCCGGTCATCACATCGGTGAGCGGTATTTCGCTCTCGCTGCCGTCGGCGGCAATGCGGCGTGCGGTCTTGGGAGCCAGATTGAGCAGCGCGCGAATGGCTTTGCCAGTTGCCGCGCGGGCCCGCAGTTCGAGCACTTGTCCAAGCAAGACGAGTGCGACAACAACGCCCGCCGCTTCAAAATACACCGGTACCATGCCGTGCATTTTGAAGGCTGGCGGAAAGAGCCCTGGAGCAATCGTGGCAACCAGACTGTAGAGAAACGCAGTGCCAACGCCGATCGAGATGAGCGTGAACATGTTTAGCTGGCGCGTCTTGAGCGAAGCCCAGCCGCGCACGAAAAAGGGACTGCCGGCCCACAAAACGACGGGCGCAGCGAGTGCGAGCTGCAGCCACGGGGAAATCTGCGGGCTGACCAGATGAAATTCGAGCATGTCGCTGCCCATCGACAGGATGAGCAGCGGGACCGCGAGAACAGCCGAAACCCAGAACCGCCGCGTGAAGTCGATGAGTTCCGGGTTCGGTTTTTCATCGAGCGACGGCGCTTCGAGTTCAAGCGCCATGCCGCAGATGGGGCAGCTTCCAGCGCCCGCTTGGCGGATCTGCGAATGCATCGGACAGGTCCAGATGGATCCGGACCTCGCCGTACTGTCGTTGCCGTGTTCGACCTTGGTCATGGGCCCTCCTCGCCGCGCTTGGTCGGAGCCGTGTTTGCCGCGCTACATAGGACAGCCCCGTAAGGGTTAAACAGGCAGGCGCATGCTTTGGTCCCCGGCCAGCCTCATTGCTTGCTGATCTCTGTGATTTTGGCGGAAGTGCCGGTCACCGTGAACTTGAACGCCACTTTGTCGCCGACAGCGATGCC
>CANCET010000040.1 GCA_947375105.1 Sphingomonadaceae bacterium | reverse complement strand
GGCGTGTGCCATTGCCGCCATTGCCAGCGGCAGGCGGGCACCGCGTTTTCGGTGCTGGTGGCAGTGCCTTTCGCCTCGCTTGAGCGTTCGGGCGAGCTGACGGTTTATGAAGATGGCAGCGAATCCGGCAATCCGGTGATGCGCAAGTTCTGCGGCAAGTGCGGTTCGCCCGTGTTCAGTGAAACGCCTGATGGGATGGCGCAGGGGATGATCTTCATCAAGGCTGGAACGCTCGACAATCCCGATGAACTTGCTCCCACTGTCCATTTCTGGACGACGAGCAAGCAGAACTGGGTGGTGCTCCCCGAAGGCGCGGCGCTGCTGGAAAAGCAGTAAAGCGCGCCAACCGCGGTTCCTATCCAATGCGCCAGCTTGTTGGCAGGCGGCGCAGTGGCAATATGCTGACCGTGCTAAGACCTGCGCGTCTGCGGAGGGCCGTCCGGCCGTCCTGACGCCGCTCACATCCAGGACCCGCCATGGCTGACATTGACCCCCAGATCGACCGCTCCGACCGCTGCCCGGGGATCACCTATACCGACATGCTCGCGGTCGATACACGCCCTGCGCCCGATTACCTCGTGATGGAATCGACGCAGGAACTGGGCGACGATCCGCTCGATCCGGATCGCTACACCTCCCCGGCGTTCAAGGCGCTTGAAGACGAGAAGATGTGGCCCAACGTGTGGCAGTTCGCCGCGCGCGAGGAGGACATGCCCGACGCCGGTGACACGGTGGTCTACGAGATCAATGACAAGTCGTTCCTGCTCGTCCGCCAGCAGGATGGCAGCGTGCGGGCGTTCTACAACGTCTGCCTCCACCGTGGGCGCAAGTTGCGGCTGGAAAGCGGCCGCGCCATCAATCTGCGCTGCCCGTTCCACGGGTTTACCTGGAACAACGACGGCAGCCTCAAGGAAATCCCCTGCTCGTGGGATTTCAAGCATCTGGAAGACAAGGACCTCTCGCTCCCCGAGCTCAAGGTCGAGCGTTGGCAGGGCTTCATCCTGATCACCGAGAACCAGGATCTGCCCTCGTTCCGCGATTGGATCGGCCCCGGCGTCGAGCATTACGACAACTGGCGGCTGGATGAATGCACCACCGGCGCGTGGGTTGCCAAGGTGGTCCCGGCGAACTGGAAGGCGGTGTCCGAGGCGTTCATGGAAGCGTGGCACTCAGTCGTCACGCATCCGCAGATCCTGCCGTTCACCGCCGATGCCAACACGCGCTACGATCTCTACGGCGATCACATGAACCGCGCGATCACGCCCAACGGCACGCTTTCGCCCCACCTCAAGGGCAAGGATCAGCTCTATGTGATCGACAAGCTCGCCGATTTCCTCGGCGCAGGCGATGGGCGCGGCCGCCGCAACGCAACCGACCGCGACGACCTCAAGGGCTTCGATCCGGCCGATCCGCTGCTGGCGCGCAAGGTGCTGGCACAGGCCAACCGCGAGGGCTTCGCGGCGATGAACGGGCATGATTATTCGCAGGTGTCGGACAGCGAGATGCTCGACAACCTGACGTATAACATCTTCCCCAACTGGTCGCCGTGGGGCGGCTTCGTGCCCAACATCGTCTATCGCTGGCGGCCGTGGAAGGATGCCGATCACTGCCTGATGGAAGTGCGCATCCTGATGCGCGCACAAAAGGGCGAGAAGCCGGCGCGCGGGCCCGAGATGTTCATGATCCCCGATGACCAGCCGTTCACGTACGCCAGCCACCTGATCGGCGCAGCGCTTGCCGGGGTGTTCGATCAGGACATGGAAAACCTGCCGCATGTGCAGCAGGGCATGAAGGCGTCCAAGAACAAGCGGCTGGAACTCGGCCACTATCAGGAAACCCGCATCCGCCAGTTCCACCGCACGATGGACAAGTACATCTCCGGCGAATTGCCCAAGACGGCGTGATGCGAAGGCTCGAAGGGCGCGTCGCGCTCGTGACAGGCGCGCTGCGGGGCATCGGCCTCGCAGCGGCGGAACGGCTGCTGGCCGAAGGCGCTGCGGTGGTGCTGACGGATATTGCCGATCCCGGTTCAGCGGATGTTGCCGCCGTGCTCGGGCGGCTGGGTTCTGCAGCGCATTACCTGAAGCTCAACGTGGCGCAGGAGGCAGACTGGGAGGCGGCAGCGGCGCAGGTCCATGCAGATCACGGCCGGCTCGACGTGATGGTCGCCAACGCCGGGACGGACTGCACGTCGCGCGTCGAGGAGATCAGCCTGGCCGATTGGCACCGCGTGATGGCGGTCAATGTCGACGGCCTGTTCCTCGGCGTGAAGCATTGCGCACCGCTGATGGAGGAAACCGGGCGTACCACGCGCGGCGGTTCCTCGGTGATCGCGATCAGTTCGATCATGGGCATTGTCGGCATTGCCGATGCCTCGGCCTACAACACCTCCAAGGGCGCGGTGCGGCTGTTCTGCAAGGCCGTGGCCATCGAATTCGCGCAGAAGCGCATGCCGATCCGCGTCAACTCGGTACACCCCGGCTTCGTGCGCACGCATCTGCTTGAGCAGGGCATGGCGGGCTGGGTTGAAAAGGGCATGGGCGAATCCGTCGAGGCACTGATGGCGGGGCTTGGCGCCAGCACGCCGATGGGCCGCATTGCCGAACCGGACGAAATTGCGCCAGCCGTGGCGTTCCTCGCCTCCGACGATGCGAGCTACGTCACGGGCGCAGAGCTGGTCGTCGATGGCGGCTGGACTGCCCAATAAGGATTTCTGAGATGACGATTGCGCTGGACGGGGTTGTCGCGCTGGTGACCGGTGCGACTGGCGGAATCGGCCGCGAAGTGTGCAAAGCACTGAAGGCCGCGAATGCGACAGTCATTGCGGCTGATCTTGCCACTCTGGATTGGGATGAGGCCGGCGGCGCAGACAGCGTATTGGCCTGCGATCTCTACCAGACGCTCGACGTGACGAGCGAGGCGAGCTGGAAAGCGCTGGCCGAGGTCATCGCGGCGCGCTTCGGGCGGCTCGATGCGCTGGCCCACATTGCCGGCATCTCGATCGTCGAGAGCTTCGAGACGACCACGCTGGCGGCGTTCCACCGCGTCAACGCGGTCAACGTCGATGGCGTGATCCTCGGCACGCAGGCGCTTTTGCCCATGCTGCGCGAAGGCGGCAAGGCGCGCAAAAGTGGCGCTTCGGTGGTCAATTTCTCGTCGGTCGGCGGGCTGAACGGTGCGGCGTTCAACGCCGCCTATTGCACCAGCAAGTTTGCGCTGACCGGCCTGACCAAGTGCATGGGCGCCGAATTTGCCGCGCTCGGCTACAACATCCGCGTCAACAGCGTGCATCCCGGCGGCGTCGATACCGGGATGCTCGAAAGCATCATCGATCGCTATGTCGAGATGGGCGTCGCGCCGAGCCGTGAGGTGGCGCTCGAAGGCGTGAAGAAGTCTCACCCTATCGGCCGTATGGCCCGGCCCGAGGAAATGGGCGGCGGGGTGGTATTCCTCTGCTCGGACGCCGCCAGCTACATGACCTGTAGCGAACTGGTGATCGACGGCGGTTTCACGCAGATCTAGGTTCTTGACCGCCGATTTTTCGTCATTGCGAGCTTAGCGAAGCAATCCAGAGCGGCTGGGAGCAACCTCTGGATTGCTTCGCTGCGCTCGCAATGACAACGCTTGGGGTGGGCTCTAAAGTTCCACAACCACCTTGCCGATATTGGCGCCGGTGAAGAGCTTGGTGAAGGCCTCGGGCGTTGCCTCCAGCCCCGTGCTCACTTCGAAGGGCAGGCGGAGTTTCCCCGCAGCGGCAAGCCGGGCAAGCTCGGGATTGAACGCGGGCTCGCGCACGTAGAAATCTGGCGAGAAGAAGCCTTCGATGCGCAGGCGCTTCATCAGCACCTGATCGAAGCGGTAGGGGCCGGGCACGGGCCCCTGCGCGATGTAGTTGGTGATCAGCCCGCAGACCGCCACGCGGCCGAACAGCGCCATGTTGGCCAGCGCGGCATCGAGTATTTCGCCGCCGACATTGTCGAAATAGACGTCGATCCCTTCCAGGCAAAGCCGCGCGAGTTCGGCTTCGACATTGGCGGCCTTGTAGTCGATCGCGCCGTCAAACCCGTATTCGCGAGTCAGCAGATCGCACTTGGCCGTGCCCCCCGCGATGCCGATCACGCGGCAGCCCAGCGCCTTGGCGATCTGCCCGGCGATCAGCCCGGTGCCGCCCGCCGCTGCCGAAACCACGAACGTCTCACCCGCCTTCACCGCGCCGGTTTCAACCACGCCGACCCAGGCCGTCCACCCGTTGGCGCCATAGATGCCGACATACTCCTTGAGGTCGGCATGCGCGTCGTCGAGCTTGGTGCAATAGGTGGTGTCGGGCTCGACCACCGAATAGTCCGCCCACTGGCCATAGCAGCGCACGCGGTCTCCGGCCTTGTAGCCAGGATGCCGGCTTTCGGTGACCACACCCAGCACCGTGCCGATCAGCTTGGCACCCAGCGGCGTGCCGGGCTGGTAGCTGTCCTCGCGGTCGGTCATGTACATGCGGGTGCCGCTGTCCATCGAGAGGACCTTGTTGGCGACGAGGATCTGACCTTCGCCAAGCGCGGGCAGGGTTTCTGTCGCCAGCGCGAAGGCTTCGGCATAGCCATTGCCAACAGGCCGCTTGGCGAGGGTCCAGTGGCGGTTTTCGGTGCTCATCGTGTTTCCTTCGGCGCGGGCAGAGCGCACAACAAGCCCGTCTTTTACCCGCATGGCCACTGGCGGAATTGAGCGGCCTACCCTCTCTTTCATCAGTGTGCCCGGCACAGGTTTGCCGATAGCTTTGCACATTAAAAATATCGGGAGACGTGTCTTGGCTGATAAGACCCTGCGTACCTTTTGCCGCTTCTGCCACGCCAGCTGCGCCATGCTGGTTGATGTCGAGGGCGACAAGGTGAAGGCGGTGCGGGGGGATCCCGAGAATCCGCTGTTTGGTGGCTATACTTGCGTGAAGGGCCGCCAGATGCCCGAAATGCACAACTTGCCTGAGCGCCACCTGCGCCCGCTGGTGCGCAAGGATGGCAAGAAGGGCGCTGAGTTCGTCGAGACGTCGACCGCCGAGGCGCTCAAGCTGGTGGCTGACAAGATCCGCGCCGTGATTGCCGAGCACGGGCCGCATGCCGTGGCGCTCTATTGCGGCACCAATGCCTTCCAGAACAGCGCCGTGCTGGGCACCTCCTTCGCATTGGCCGAGGCACTGGGCACGCGCAACTACTATACCAGCGTCACGGTGGACCAGCCCGCCAAGGTGTTCACCACCGCGCGCTACGGCCAGTGGATGGGCGGGCCGAACAACTTCGAGGAATCCGACGTCGTGATGTTCGTCGGCAACAATCCGCTCGTGTCGCACTACACGCCGAGTGGCGGCGTCCCGCCGTTCTCGCCCTCGCGCCGCCTGCGCGATGCCAAGGCGCGGGGCCTCAAGGTGATCGTCGCCGATCCGCGCCAGAGCGATACCGGCAACCTCGCGGACCTCTACCTGCAGGTGAAGCCCGGAGAGGACCCCGCGTTGCTCGGCGGGATGCTCCATGTGATCATCAAGGAAGGGCTCTACGACCGCAACTTCGTGGCCGCACACGTCGATGGCTTCGATGAACTGGCCGAGGCCGTTAAGGATTTCACGCCCGAGCTTGCTGGCGATCGCGCCGGGGTTCCGGCAGAGCAGGTCGTCGCTGCTGCCCGCATGTTTGCCCGCGCCGCCAAGGGCCGGGTGGTGACTGGCACCGGGCCGGAAATGGCGGGCCGGGGCGTGCTGACCGAATACCTCGTGACCGCGCTCAACGTGGTCTGCGCGCGCTTCAATCAGGCGGGCGACAAGGTCGCGAACCCGATGGTGTTCATGCCGTTCGCGGCAGGCCCCAAGAAGGCGCAGGTCGCGCCGCCCATGCCGATGTTTGGCGAAGGCTTTGCCCAGTCGCGCATTCGCGGCATCGGCAAACTGGGGCAGGAAATGCCGTGCCCGGTGCTGGCGGATGAGATCCTCACCCCCGGCGAAGGCCAGATCAAGGTGCTGATCTCGATCGGCGGCAACCCGGAAATCGCCTTCCCCAACCAGCGCAAGGTGAGGCTGGCGCTCGAGACGCTGGACATGTTCGTGCAGGTTGATCCCTACATGTCGGCCAGCGCCAAGCGCGCGGACGTGATCCTCGCGCCCTCGATGTGCCTTGAGCGGGAAGACATCAACAACGTCTCGCAGCCGTTCTGCGAGGAGCCCTATGCGCATTATGCCGAGGCGATGGTGCCCGCGCCGGGCGACACGATGGATGAATACGAGATGCTGTGGTGGCTCGCCAAGCACCTTGGCCTTCAGCTCCAGCTGCCCGGTGGCCCCTGCTCGATGGATGCAGTGCCGGACAAGATGACCATGCTCGATCTCATCTCGCATGGCAGCCTCGTGAAGCCGAGCACGGCGCGCGCGGATGGGCTGGCGAGCGCGACACCGGGCGGGGCGATGTTCTATCCCGAGGCGCATGCGGTGATCGCACCTGCCGATCCCGATGCGGCGAACAAGTTCCAGCTCGGCGCTGGCGAAATGCCTGCCGCTTTTGCAGGCTATGCGGCGCAGCGGCCCGAGGCGGATGGGTTCGATTTCCGCCTGATCTCGCGCCGCTCCAAGCACCGCTACAACAGCAATGGGCACATCTCGGAATTCCTCAAGAAGAAGATGCCGACCAACCCGGCCTACATCAATCCGGAGGATCTGGCCGCGCTGGGCGTGGAAGACGGCGCGGTGATCGAGATCGCCTCGCGCGTCGCCTCGATCCATGCGGTAGCCAGCGCGAGCGACAAGGTGCGGCGCGGGGTTATCTCGATGTCGCACGCCTGGGGCAACGACGATGCCGGCAAGGACGATGTGATGACCGCCGGCGGGTCGACCAACCGCCTGATCGACGATGCGGACGACGCCGATCCGATCACCGGCATGGTGCTGCAGAGCGCGATCCCGGTGCGGGTGGTCGCGGCCTGACGACCATCTAGCTTGGTACTTCTTCGCTCTGGATCCCCGCCTGCGCGGGGATGACGAGGCCAAGCGCACCCGTGAGGAGCGAAGCGACGAAGCAATCCAGAGGCGGTTCCGTGCCGCTCTGGATTGCTTCGCTTGGTTTATCCTGAGTGGGTGCTGCAAGCAGCTAGCCGAAGGGCTCGCCGGGTGACGGGCTGTTTGTCCCGTACCATCGTCATTCCCGCGAAGGCGGGAATCCAGAGCGACTGACGCGCTTCCCTTCGACCAAAACAGAAAAGGCCGCCCCGGTTCCCCGGGACGGCCCTTTCTTTGGTGTTTGTGTGAAGATCAGAACTTGAAGCTGGCTTCCACGAAGACCTGGCGGCCGCGGTTGAGCAGCACGTTGCGGTCGTCGCCCTGCGGCACGTACGTCGCCGAACCGGGCGTGCCGAGCCCGCCGGGACCGGCGAGGAACGGACGCGCGCCGCTCGACTGGATGAAGCGCTTGTCGGTCACGTTGATGCCGACGAGCGCCAGCTTCCACTTGCCGTTCGGATCGCCGATCGAGAGGCTGCCATCGAGCGTGGCATAGCCCTTCTGGATCGGATCGTTCACGCTGGTCGTGTCCGTGTAGTAGCTGCTCGAGAACGCGACGTTCGAGTGGGTGCCGACTTCGAGCGAATCGGAGATCGGCACGTTGTAATCGAACCCGACGTTGCCCGCCCATTCCGGCGCGCGCGATGCGGCCCGGCCTTCGAGCGGCGAACCGTCGATCGCGGATGCCAGCGGCTTGGTGAACGTCGCCTTGGTGTAGGCGAGCGCACCGTTGAGCCGCAGGCCTTCAACCGGCGTGCGCCAGTTGAAGTCGATATCGACGCCCTTGGTGGTCAGCTCCGAAGCGTTGAAGGTCTTGAACTGGACCTTGGTTGCATCGAACACCTGCAGCTGGATATCGCTGAACTTGTAGTAGAACAGCGAGCCGTTGAGAGTGATCGTACGGCCGGCGAGCTGCGACTTCACGCCGAGTTCGCCGCCCTTGGCGCGCTCGGACTTGAAGATCAGGCCTTGGGCCACGGCATCACGCGTAGCTGGGTTATTGAAGCCCAGCAGGCTGTTCGAAGGCAGCGCGCTGTTGTCGATACCGCCCGACTTGTAGCCGGTCTTGTAGGCCGCATAGATGTTGAGGTCGTCGCTCGCCTTGTAGCGCAGCGTGACTTCCGGCGAGACGTTGTGATCCTTGAACGGGATCGGGCCCGAGAAGAAGCCGCTGCTGATGAAGGCCGGGGTCGCCGAGAGGAAGGCGTGGACATAGGGGACGGAGATCGTGTTGACCTTGTCTTCCTTGGTCCAGCGCAGACCGCCCGAAAGCTCCAGCTGCTCGGTCAGCTTGTAGTTGCCGCTGGCGAAGAGCGAGTAGGCCTTCGTGGTCGTGTGGTGCTTCTTGTACCAGTCGAACGAGCTGCCGGTGATCGGGTCAGCCGCGATGATCGAGATGTTCACACCCTGCTGCGAGGTGTTGAAATCGATGACGCGGTGTTCGTAGAAACCGCCAACCATGAAATTGAACGGGCCGTCGAAGTTGCTGCTCAGGCGCAGTTCCTGCGTCCACTGCTTCGTCGCGTTGAGCGGATCGCTTGAGCCGAAGCCCTGGGCGGAACCGGGTGCGTTCATGCTGGCGAGGCGCGGTGCGATGAGGTTGAGCGGAATGCCGTTCGGATTGAAGGCCGCGCCCACGCCGACCGAGCTGTACGTATCGGAGTCGACCGAGTTGATATCGAAGTAGCCGGTCACCGAGCTCAGCTTGATCGTGTCGGTCACGTCGAGGTCCATGCGCAGGCGCGTCAGCCAGATATCGGTCTTGCCGAAGGGATGGCCGGGATATTTGCCGTCACCTGCGGCGCTGCCGGTTGGGTAGCCGCCAGCTTGCGTGGGCGAGGGGTCGCTGATCGCGTAGTAGCGGTCATTGATGTTGCAGTTCGCACCCGAGGGCACCGCGACCGCGCCGCCGAGCAGCACGACTTCGTCCGCACGGCCGTTCTTGCCGCAATCGATGTCCTGGTGGCCGATTGCGCCGTCGTTGCGGTTGGTGATGTAGTTCACCTTGAGGTTCGCGGTGAAGTTGCTCGACGGATCCCACTGCAGCGTCACGCGGCCGATGAAATCGCGCATGCCGCGGTTGCGGATCTTGGCCGGAATGCCCGGCTGGATCTGCGTGTACTTCGAGATGTCGTTGTACTGGCCCGCAACGCGGATGCCGAGCGTGTCGCTCAGCGGACCCGAAATGTAGCCGCCGATGACATAGCCGTCCTCGACGAATTCATAGCTGGCCTTGCCGCCCACTTCCCACTGCTTGGTGGGATCGTTGGAGCGCAGGCCGAGCACGCCCGCCGTGGCGCTCTTGCCGAAGTAGAGCGTCTGCGGGCCCTTCATCACATCGACCTGCTTGATGTCGAAGAAGCCGGCCTGGAGAAGACGCATCGAAGACAGCTGGATGCCGTCCATGTCGAGCGCGACGGCAGAGTCGAACGCGGCCGAAATGGCCGAGGAGCCGACGCCGCGCAGCGCGATCGAGCCGCCCGAGCCCGAGCCGCCCGAATAGATGTTGAGCGTGGGGACGTGCGTGCCGAGCGCCTCGGCCTTGGTCGCCTGATCGCGATTGATCGCGTCCGCCGTGATCGCGGTGATCGTCACCGGCACGTTCTGCAGCGTTTCGGTCGACTTGCGCGCGATAACCGTGATTGCGTTGCTATCATCAGCGGTGTTCGCACCCGCCACTTCCGCTGCTGCTGCATCGGCGGCACGTGCCAGCCCGGGCAGCATAAGCGACGTGGCCGCTACACCCGCGCAAAGCGCGATGCGAAACGGCGACGCAATTGTCCTCAACCCCATAGCAATCCTCCCAATCGTTTGGCTGCCGCTAATCAGCTGTAAATACTGATTTTTTGCGCAGACAATCCCGATAGATAGGCTAGGGAAGAGGGGGCGAGTAGCAACTATCAAAATGGGTGACAGGTTACCGATTTCTACGCGCAGTGTTGCCGCAAAAGCGCACGGATTCCGTAGGGTCAATCGCAGTCGGCCCCCCCTCCGCACGGTGCGAATGGGGGGGGCGCCGTGCACTGCGTCAACGGCTCTTGGGCGGGGTTTCGCTATCCAGCCAGAGATTGAGCTTGTTGTGAAAATCGCGGATCTTGCTTTCCTGGTAGCTCGCGAAAATTACCTCGCCCTTCGGGTGATTGTGCAGGCCCTTTTGCACCGCGGCGTGATTGAGTCCGTCCTGGTTGAAGATCTTGTTGAGATAGCTGCCGAATTCGGTCGCCTTGGTGTAATCGTCCTCCAGATCGAGGAACGTGCACTTGGCCGGTGCCGGGCGTTCCTCGCCGTCGGGCAAGGGGAGCATGTACATCACCTCGTGCAGCGATTGCTCAGGGTTGTTGCCGTCCGGCCGGAAGCGGTAGAAGATCGGGTTGAAATCCGCCCAGGGGTGGAGGTTGGGGAAGACGCTGTAGAAAATCGCATCGATCATGTCGGCATCGCTGACCTTGTCGATCGCATCCCCCCACTGCGGCCGCATCAGTTCACGGCGATCGCGCGCGGCATCGGCGCGGAAATCCTCGGTAGAGGCGGAAGCGAAGCGGGTGGGCATGTTCTCTTCACCCGGCGCGATCTTGCCGCCGATCCAGTTGCACATATGCGCATCGGCATTGACGACTTCGCCTTCGACGTGCGCGCCGGTCATGTCGAACACGCCGGTCTTGCCATCGGGGCGCGTCACCTCGACGCGGTTTTCCTCAATCCGGCGATAGAGATGGCCCGACAGGGGATGGCGGAAGCTGGTGAACGCCTGACCCTCGGGGAACGCCGAAGGATCGGGGGCATCCAGATCGGTGTGCGCGCTCGGTGGGCCGCTAGCCGACATGGCGCGGCTGATATTCGGCCAGACGTCATACTTCGAGCCGGTATCGAGGAACATCGGCAGCAATTCGGGATGCGTGCCGACGACGTGGTATGACTCCATGAAGGCTTCCTGCGCCACCTTCCAGTTGCACGGCAGGCGCTTGACCATGTGCGCGGCCTTGTAGCGCTTGGTGAAGGGACGCGAGAAGTGGCGGTCGATATCGCCGAGGAAACGCTCAAGCGGTTCGGCGTCCGGGTCCGGATTGATGAACACGAATCCGCCCCAGTGGCCGACCGAGATGCGGGGAAGCGCATATTCCTCCTCGGTCACGCTCGGGAAATCCCAGTGGCTCGGCACTTCCTTGAGGCTGCCATCGAGGTGCCACGACCAGCCATGAAACGGGCAGCGCAGCACCTTGAGGCCCTGACGGTGCGCATCGCATAGTTGGCGGCCGCGGTGGAGACAGGCGTTGGGGAAAGCCTTGACTGCGCCGGGGCCGTTGCCCGGGGCATTGCGCACGAGAATGAAGGACAGGCCGGCGATCTCGTAGACATACGTGTCGCCGACATTGGGTATGTCGTCCTCGTGGCAGGCCATCTGCCACACGCGCTTCCACAGCCGCTCCACCTCGCGGTCGTGTTCTTCGCGGGTGTAGTAGCGGTGCGTGGCGACCTTGGTCACGCCGCCGGGATAGGGCGATTCCTCAAGGTAGACCGGCGGCGGCGGTACCGTATCGGCCTTGATCACTTCGAGGTAAGTCACGCCGGCTGTGCGGTCGTGACCGGTCTTGGTTTCCACCATTTGTCCGCTCTCCCGAGGACTTTACCAGTCCGATCGGGGCAGTCTACGCCTGCGAAGAACCGGGGCCATTGATCATTTTGAGGGGACCTCGCTCCATCCCGCCAGCAGCGATGAGATAGAACACCACGGCGGGGACGGCGAAAGCGGCGCTGACGCCGATCACCGCCCAGGACAGCGCCTTGGTGCCAAACAGGGGCGTGAGGCTGGTGCTGGCAAAGCCGACGAGGAACAGGCCGAGCGCCTGTCCGATGAGATTGTTGAAGATCATCGCGACCGCCATCGCCATCGCGCGCTCATCCGGGCGCACCGCGAGCTGGATAAGCGAAACGGTGGGGGCCTGCGCCACGAGGAACACGAGATAGCCACAGGAGAACAGGCCGAGAAAGGTCCAGAAATGCGTGCTCATCAAGGCTGCGAGGTAGAACGGCAGGCAGCCCAGCGTGGCAATGGCCGGCAGCCAGGCGCGCCAGCGTGCATCGCGCCGGACCAGCCAGTCGGTCAGGTAGCCGCCCAGAAGCGGCCCGGGAATGCCGCCCAGCACGAACGCAAGGCCGAGATAGAACCCGACATCGGCGGTGGAGACCGGAAATCCCCGCAGCATGATCGCCGCGAGCCATGTGGCGAAGACATAGCCGGTCACGATCATGCAGCCAAAGGCGAGCGAGGCTGCCAGAAACACGCGGTTGGCAAGAAGTGCGCGTATCCCGGTGGACCAGGTGGCAAGCCCCTCTGCGAGGCTGACCTTGGGCGGGATGGGGCGGCCACCTGGCTCCTTGATCGTGAAAAAGACGAACAGCGCAAACACGATGCCGGGGATGCCGAGCAGCATGAAGGTCATCCGCCAGCCGACGGCATGGGCCAGCACGCCGCCAAGGATGAGCCCAGCGGCGGTGCCGAGCGTTGGGCCAAGGAAATAGATGCCCATCGCGCGGCCAAGCTCGTGCCCCTTGAACGTCTGGGTGAGCAGCGAAGTGCCCGCGGGGCCACTGCCCGATTCGCCGATGCCCACGCCCATGCGCGCGATGAAGAAGGTCCAGAACCCGGTCGCCGCCCCGCACAGCGCGGTCATCAGGCTCCAGGATGCGATCGACAGCGAAATGATCAGCGGGCGGCTCATCCGGTCGGCCAGCCAGGCAATCGGCAAGCCGCAAACCACGTAGAGCACGGTGAAGGCAAAGCCGGTGATCAGGCCGATCTGCGTGTCGGACAGGGCGAAGGCATGCTTGATGTCTTCGAGCATGATCGAGAGGATCAGCCGATCGGCGATATTGAGCATGCCGCCAAACGTGATCACGGCCAGCACGAATTGGCGGTAGTGGCGATGCTCTCCCAAGACGCTCGCTCCTTATTTTTTACAGGGCTAGGCATTCGCGGACGTGGCGGCGACTAACACAAAGGGGGAGGCGGGGCTGGGGCCGCCTACCATTTTCAATCATCGTCGCTCCCGGGAATTGGTGTCACGATACGGGCAATGACAGGACTTGGCCGTGCCGGTCCGACCCTGCGGGAAAGGTATTATGGCCCAATTGCTTGAGCCCATTGCAGAAAACCTGTGGACCAACGAGGCCGAGCCGTCGTTGATCGGCGGGCGGCTGCCCAGCGGCAAGATCGTGTTCCCCTACCCCAGCGGCGATGCAGCCGAGGGGGTCGAACCCTGGCGCCTCTCGCGCAAGGGTACGCTGTGGTCGTGGACCCGGCAGGATTTCCAGCCGAAGGAACCCTTCGAGGGGCCGGAGCCATTCCAGCCTTACCTCATCGGTTATGTCGAACTGCCCGGCGAAGTGATCGTCGAGACGCGCATCGTCGATGCGAAGCTCGAGGACCTCAAGCTCGGCATGGCGATGGAATTCGTGGTCGCGCCGTTTGACGCGACCCGCGCCACTTATGCGTTTCGTCCGGAGAAAGCGTGATGGAAGACGTCTATATCATCGGGGCGGGCATCCACCCCTTCGGCCGCACCGATGGCCGTTCGGGCCGCGACCAGGGCGTGTTCGCGGTGCGGCAGGCGATGGCCGATGCCGGGATCGAATGGACCGACGTGGGCTGCGCCTATGGCGGCTCGGCAGCGGCGGGCAGCGCCGATATCATGGTCAATGAACTGGGCCTCACCGGCCTGCCGTTCATCAACGTGAGCAACGGCTGCGCCACCGGCGGCAGCGCGCTGGCTTCCGCGCGCAATGCGGTGGCTGCGGGCGAGTGCGACGTGGCGATGGCCGTGGGCTTCGACAAGCACCCGCGCGGCGCGTTCAATGCCAAGCCGAGCGATTACGGCCTGCCCGAATGGTACGGCCAGACCGGCATGATGCTGACGACGCAGTTTTTCGCGCTCAAGATCCAGCGCTACATGCAGCTCTACGGCATCACGCGCGAAACGCTGGGCCGCGTGGCGGAAAAGGCCTTCCGCAACGGTGTTCATGCCGATCACGCGTGGCGCCGGTCGCCTGTCGATCTGGAAACGATCCTGAACGCGCCGATGGTCAACGATCCGCTGACCAAATACATGTTCTGCGCGCCCGCCGAAGGTGCGGTGGCGCTGATCCTGGCGAGCGGCAAGAAGGTGCGCGAACTGGGGGCCGATGCGGTGAAGATCGCCAGTGTCGCAGTGCGCACACGCCCGCCCGGCTCGTTCGAGGTGTTCGCGCCTTCGGTCGATATCGAGAACGGCGGCAAACCCACGATCCTCGCATCGAAGGCTGCCTTTGAACTCGCGGGTATCGGTCCGGAAGACATTTCGGTCGCGCAGCTGCAGGACACCGAATCCGGCGCGGAGATCATGCACATGGCTGAAAACGGCTTCTGCAAGGATGGCGATCAGGAGCAGTGGCTGCGCGAGGGCCGCACCGAGATCACTGGCAAGCTGCCCGTCAACACCGATGGCGGCTGCCTTGCCTGCGGCGAACCGATCGGTGCGTCTGGTCTGCGCCAGGTTTTCGAGAACACCGTGCAGTTGCGCGGCCGGGGTGGCGGACGGCAGGTGCCGGGCGCGCCCAAGGCGGCCTACAGCCACGTCTACGGCGCACCGGGCCTGTCCGGCGTGTGCATTCTGGAGCGCTGATCGATATGGGGAAAATGACCGGCAAGGTCGCGCTCATTTCGGGCGGCGCGGAAGGGATCGGCGGCACTGTTGCGGCGCTGTTCGTGGCAGAAGGCGGCAGCGTGATGCTGGGCGATCTGCAACTGGACAAGGCCAAGGCCCACGCCGCCACGCTGGGCCCCAATGCCGATGCGGTGCAGCTTGATGTGCGCAATCTGGAACAGTGGGAAGCGGCGGTCGCGGCAACGCTAGCACGCTTCGGCAAGCTGACGACGCTATGCAACATCGCGGGCATTTCCGAACCGGGCAACACCGTCGACGTCGATCTCGATAGCTGGCACCGCCATATCGATATCAACCTGACCGGCTCGTTCTACGGCTGCCGTGCGGCGCTTCCGGCGCTCGCGGCTTCGGGTGAAAACGCCACCATCGTCAACATTGGCTCGATGCTGGCGCACCGCGCGGCTGGCGGCATGGCGGCCTACTGCGCCTCCAAGGCGGGCGTCACGCACCTGACCCGCTCGGTGGCGCTCGATTGCGCCGAGCGGGGCCTGAAGATCCGTGCCAACACCGTGCATCCCGGCGCGATCCGCACGCCGATGTACAACCGTTACCTCAACGCTGGCGGCGCGACCCCTGAACAGATCGAGGCCGTGATGGCCTCGGCGCACCCGATGGGCCGCGTGGGCGAGCCGGACGAAGTGGCCCGCGCGGTCCTGTTTCTGAGCTGCGAGGATTCGAGCTTCACCAGCGGCACCGACCTCAATGTCGACGGAGCCAGCGCGATCCGCAGCTAACCCGAGCCTACCTGCTGCACCGGGCCAGAGAGCCGGGCAGCTTCCACCCAAAAGGAGAGATGCGAAATGGCACTGGTATCCGTCGTGGGCGCAACCGGCCGGCAGGGGCTGGCACAAGTGCGCCAGCTTGTCGCCGCAGGGCATCAGGTCCGCGCATTGTCGCGCAATGAAAAGCCCGATCTCGGGCCGACCAACGCCGATATCGAGACGCGCGTGATCGATCTCTACGACCGCAAAACCTATACCAAGGCGCTCGAAGGCTCGGACGCCGTTTTCTACAACCACCCGCTGCAACTGCGCGATTCTCGCGCCGAACTCGCCGGCTGGATCGGTGAGGCGGCCAAGGAAGTCGATGCCAAGCGCTTCGTCTGGAACACTTCCAGCTGGATCCCGGACAAGCCGGGCGATGCCTTCACGTATGCCGGCAACACCGCGGGCATCAACGCGCTGTTCCGCTCCGGGGTTCCGGCCACCGTGTTCGGCTCGGTGCTGTTCATGGACAACCTGCTGACCAACTGGGCGCGCCCGTTCATCATGCACGAGCGCCGCTACGTCTATCCGCACAAGCCAACGCTGGGCGCGAACTGGATCAGCCTCGATGACGTGGCGAAGATCATGATCCACGCGATGGACCGGCCGGATATGGAAGGCACATGGATGAACATCGGCGGGCCGGAGCGCCTGCTCCCGCCGCAAGTCGCGCAGATCCTGTCCGACCACTTCGGCCATACGATCAAGTACGATCCCTGCACGCCCGAAGAGTTCGGCGATCTGCTGGTCAAGGCACTCGGCGATTCGATGGCCGAAGCTGAGCGGGGCCCCTTCGCGGCGGGCATCGCGGCGTTCTACAACTACAACAACAACGCGCCGACCAAGCCGTTCGAGGTGAACACCGAGGCGATGATGGAGCGCCTGCCCGGTGTCGAACTGGAAACGCTCGCGCAGTGGGTGGCGCGGCAGGACTGGTCCGACACGGCGCATCGGCCTTCGGCGGGCTGAGGCGCAGGGGGCGTGTGGTTTTGCACGCCCTTCCCCTTGTGATTGCTGGACAATCGACCGGCGCGGTGCGACCACCCGCGCCGGTTCTTGTTTGCGAATGAGGCGTTTCATGCGGTTGCTTCGGGGTATTTCGACACTGGCTCTGGGGATCGGGCTGAGCACGGCTGCGCTCGCGGCGGAGAAGCCGGCGGATGTGGCCAAGCCGGCCGAAGCGGCGAAGGCTGCGCCTGCTGAGCTATTCCAGCCGGACGAAGTGGCGAGCGAGGGTTCGGTCACCGTGCGGGGCACGCGGATCGACTACAAGGCTCAGGCAGGAACGCTGGTGATCCATCCCAAGGGCTGGGACGACGCGGCGAAGCCCAAGGCCGACGCGACCGGCGACGATGCGCCAGCCGAAGCGTCGATGTTCTACACCGCCTATTTCAAGAAGGGCGTACCTGCGGCGGATCGCCCGATCCTGTTCGTGTTCAACGGCGGACCGGGGTCCTCGACCGTGTGGCTCCACATGGGCGCCTTCGGCCCGCGCCGGGTGGTGACGGCGGACGGCAGCCACACCGCGCCCGCGCCCTACCGCGTGGTCGATAATGCCGAGAGCCCGCTCGATGTGGCGGACCTCGTGTTCATCGATGCGCCGGGGGCAGGGTTCAGCCGGATTGCGGGCAAGGACAAGGAAAAGGCGTTCTACGGCATCGACCAAGATGTTTACGCGTTTGCCGATTTCATCAAGCAGTTCCTGAGCAAGTACCAGCGCTGGAATTCGCCGCGCTATCTGTTCGGCGAAAGCTATGGCACGCCGCGCGCGGTGGCGCTGGCGGCGAAGCTGCAATCAGCGGATTCAGTCGATCTCAACGGGATCATGCTGCTTTCGACCACGCTCGCGTTCGATTTCTGGGCCGATGCCCCGCAGTGGAATCCCGGGAATGATCTGCCCTATGTGATCACGCTGCCGACCTATGCGGCGACGGCGTGGTATCACAACCGCGTTCCCGGCGGCCGCCCGGCCGAGTTGGAGCCGTTCCTCGCCGAGGCCGAGCGCTTCGCGACCGGCGAATATGCCGCCGCGCTGATCGAGGGGAACGACCTTTCCGCGGAGCGCAGGCAGGCCATTGCCGAGAAGCTGGCGCGTTATACCGGGCTGACACCGGCCTATATCCTGCGCGCGAACCTCAGGATCAATCTCGGCCAGTTCAATCGCAACCTGATGGACGAGACCGGGCAGACCGTGGGCCGGCTCGACACGCGCTTCACCGGGCCTAGCCTCGACGTGCTGAGCCGCGAGGCGGACTATGATCCGCAGTCCACCGCAATCAGTTCGGCCTATGTCTCGGCGTTCAACGATTATGCCCGCACGAAGCTGGGCTACGGCGCGGGCAAGGCGTTCAAGCTGTTTGCCAATGTGGGCGACTGGGATCTCAAGCACACCCCGCCGGGCGCGGGCTATGCGGTGGAAGGCGCGGCGAACCTGCTGCCGGACCTCGCCTTCACAATGAAGACCAACCCGACGCTGCGCGTGCTGGTGCTGGGCGGGTACTACGACACCGCGACACCCTATTTCGAAGGGCGCTTCCAGATGCGCCACCTGCCCGTGCCGGATAGTCTGCGCGCGAACATTTCCTACAAGTACTACCCCAGCGGCCACATGGTCTATGCGCACGAGGATTCGCTCAAGGCGCTGCACGACGATGTCGCGGCGTTCGTGAAGGCCAAGTAAGCCGGCTATCGCCCGAAGCGGGGTGTGTTGGCGCGCGCCGCTCAGGCCTGCGCAGCCAGCCAGCGCCGCGTGGCCTGCGCCACCGCCTTGGCCCGCTCGCCGGGATCGGGGAAGCCATCGCGCAGCGCCTTGGAGCGCAGCTCGATGCTGAGCGGGATGCTGGGCGGGAGGGCCTTGTACATGTCCGCGAGCGGAAGCGCGCCTTCGCCGCATTGTTCGCGAAGATCGATGGCATCGGTGATGATCGCGCCGAAGTCTGCCGGATCAGGGCGCGTGGCGGGCGCATCGCAGAACTGGGCGTAGGGCAGGAGTTCGCGCGGGACATGCGCGAGATCGGCAGGCGGGGTCAGCGAGCGGTCCACATGGATCGGATCGATCAGAAGCGCCCGCAGCGGGTGGCCAACCTGCTCCAGCACGCCGAGGGCCGTGGCGAGGGTCTTCACTTCGGTGAAGATGCCGAACTCCAGCGCGACGCGCATTCCCGAGCCTTCGGCGTGGACGCAAAGCTCGTGCAGGCGTGCGGCGGTAGCGCCCATGTCGGGATCAGAGGAGACGCACAGGACGTTCTTCGCGCCCAGCTCCGCGCCGACGTCGATCACCTTCTTGTGGAGCCCCATGTCGCTGCCGGGCTGGATCCAGATCACCTCGACATCGAGCAGCGGCAGGCCGGTATCCGCGAGCGAGGCACGGGCCTCGCGGGTCCGAGTCTCGGTCCACGTCTCTGGATCGACCCACAGGCCGACCTGGTCGAAACCGCCGGCCAGCGCCGCGCGGATGGTTTCGACCGGGCCGAACTCCGGGACCACGCCCGAGGCGAGGCTGATCGGGTTCATATCGAGCTGCCGCCGTCGATGCGGAACTCCGCGCCGGTGGTGAAGCCGGATTCGTCCGAAGCGAGATAGACTGCAATTGCCGCGATTTCCTCCGGCGTGCCGATGCGGCCGATGGGGTGGACGGCGACCCAGCCGGCATAGACTTCGTCCGGATTGGGGACTTGCGCCAGCACCTTGTCGAGGATCGGCGTGCGGATCACGCCGGGGTGGATCGAATTGCAGCGGATGCCGTAGCCGCTCTTGCCGCAGTGCGCGGCGATCGACTTGGTCATGATGGCAACGGCCGCCTTCGCGCCATTGTAGGCCACCAGATCAGCGGTTGCCTTGATGCCGGCGAGCGATGACATGTTGATGATCGAGCCTCCAGCTGCCTTCATCTTCGCCACCGCATACTTGCAGCCGAGGAACACGCCGACGACGTCGATCTCGAATTCGTGGCGGAACTGTTCGAGTGTGACCTGCTCGATATTGCCCGCAGTGGTGATGCCGGCGTTGTTGATCACGCAGTCGAGTGTCTCGATACCGTCCATGGCGCTGGCCCAATCGGCTTCCTGCGTCACGTCGAGGTGGATGTAGCGCGCATTTGCGCCGAGTTCTGCCGCCAGAGCTTGGCCGCCCGTGTCATCGATATCGGCGATCACGACCGACGCGCCTTCGGCTACGAAGCGCGTGGCCATGGCGGCGCCAAGGCCCGAGGAGCCGCCGGTGATAAGCGCGGTCTTGCCGTTCAGTCGCATCAAGTTCTCTCCCGTTGTATCGTCTAGACATTCGCCGGATCGACGCGTTCCCAATCGTGGTAGGCCTGCCGGGCCACGATGATCCAGCGCCCATTGCGCTTTTCCATCCGGTCGCAGTATCGGCCCGCGACGATCCAGTCGGTGGCCTTGCCGCCGGTCGGCACAGGGGTGCCATCCATGTGGCCGGCCTCGATGAAGTGGTAGGCGACGAAGTTGGCTTCGGTCTCCACGCTCAGGCCATCGGGCGCGAAGGCAAAGTGGACATTGCCGATCGTATGGTGGGTTGCGGGTATCGTGCCCAGCACGGCACTGGCAAAACCGATAAACTCGTCCGGCGATCCCACGAAGGTGGAGTGGCGGTGAACGTGGTCGTCGGCAAAGCAAGAACGGACCAAAGCCCAGTCTTTCCGGTCGATTCCCTTGCAATAGCGGTGCAGCAGATCGCGGATTTCCTCGCGCGCCAAGAGCTCGTCTGTCGTCAGCGCCCCAGATCCCGCCATGGCCCACCCCTCTCTTTTGCTAGTAACGTCTGCCTAGCATCCGGGGTGAATTGGTGGGAACTTGCATAATTGAGAGGAACACCGGGAAATGGCCCAAGCAAACGGACGTCTTGCAGGGAAAGTCGCGATCATCACTGGCGCGGCCAAGGGCCTCGGTGAGGCAGATGCGCGCATGTTCGTGCGCGAAGGCGCGCGAGTGATCCTCACCGATGTGGACCGCGAAAACGGGACACGCGTGGCCGCCGAACTGGGCGATAGGGCCGAGTTCCAGTACCTTGATGTGCGGTATGATGCCGAATGGAAGGCGCTGGTCGACGACGTGGTCGCGCGGCACGGCAAGCTTGATATCCTCGTCAACAATGCAGGTGTGGTCGAGCTTGGCGATATCGAGACGCAGACCGAGAAGGACTACCGCTTCATCATGGCTGTCAGCGCGGATGGCACGTGGTTCGGCTGCCAGCACGCGGTGCGCGTGATGAAGGAAACCGGCGGCGGCTCGATCGTCAACATGGCCTCGATCGCCTCGGTGCAGGGCGAAAGCGCGGTCGCGGCCTATTGCGCGGCGAAGGGCGCAGTCGAAGCGCTGAC
>CANCET010000039.1 GCA_947375105.1 Sphingomonadaceae bacterium | reverse complement strand
GGAGCGTGTTGATCATCGCGCGTTCGGTGCGCGGGGCGAGGAGGCGCGCGGTGAGCCATGTCCCATCAGCGCGGCCGATCGCGGCGATGATCAGGCGCGGCGCGGCGTGCGGGGGGCCCATGCGTGGTCCGCGCCGGGCCAGCCATTGGGTGATCACCGGATCACGGGCTGGATCCCGTTCGGCCACAAACAGGCGCGAGGCATCAACTCCTTGTGCTTCGAGCACCTGGCGCAGCGCCTCCTCGATCTCGGGGCGGCGGCGGTCTCCCGCAAGCTGCGGCGCGCGGGCCTCTTCCTGCACGCGCAGCGGGCGCGGCATGCGGAAGCCGATTTCCGGGCCTTCGCCGCTAGCAGGCGGCGCATCCGGCGTTTGCAGGGGGCCGATCTGCGCGCGCGGATTGCGGCCGAGCAGGCTGAACGCCGCATAATTGACAAGGCCGGCGAAGTGCCGCTCGTGCTGCATGCGCCACATCAGCGCCGCCGAGAGCCCCTGCGCGACCATCAGCGCCAGCGCGATGGCAAGCAGCATCTGGCCCTGAAGGCTGCGCGGCCAAAGCGGGATGCGCCGGTGATGTTCAGTCATCGCCGGGCACCCTGCGCACATCTGCGGCGAGCATGTAGCCCCCGCCCCATACCGTCTGGATCAGTTCAGGATTGCGGCTGTCGCGCTCGATCTTGCGGCGCAGGCGGCTGATCTGGTTATCGACCGCGCGGTCGAACAGATGCGCCTCGCGGCCCTGCACCATATCCAGCAGGCGGTCGCGGTCGAGCACCTGGCGCGGGTGATCGAGGAACGCGACGAGGAGGCGGAACTCGGCTGAGGAAATCGCGACGACCGCGCCTTCGCGGTCGGTCAGGCGGCGGCGCAGCGGATCGAGCCGCCAGCCTTCGAAGCTGTACTGCAACTGGTCCGCTTCCGCCGCGCCCGGGGTTTCCGGCGTGCGGGCGGTGCGGCGCAGGACCGAGCGGATGCGCGCGACCAGCTCGCGCGGATCGAACGGCTTGACCACATAGTCGTCGGCGCCAATCTCGAGGCCGACGATGCGGTCGGTTGCCTCTCCGCGCGCGGTGAGGAAGATGACCGGGATGTGGCGCGCCTCGATCAGGTGGCGGCAAAGCGAAAGCCCGTCCTCGCCAGGCATCATGATGTCGAGAAGCACGATATCGAACGCTTCGGCGGCAAGGCGCATGCGGGCTTCGGCGGCACTGGCAGCTTGCGCAGCGGCGAACCCCTGCCGGACGAGATAGTCCGACAGGGGTTCGCGCAGCGCGGCCTCGTCATCCACCACCAGCACCCGGGTGGGCTGCTGGGCAGGAACCGGAACGGGGCCTTCCGCCACGCTTATTCGGCCGACGGAGGCGGCGGCGGCATGTGATCGCCGTTCATTTCACCGCCGCCCACTTCACCGCCGCCCATGCCGTGCATGCCGTGGTCGCCACGCCAGCCATGATCCTTACGCATCGCCATCCATGCGGCGCGGCGTTCAGCGGCCGTCAGTTTGCCGTCATGGTTGGTATCGGCTGCATCGAAGCGGGCCTTGGCGGCGGCATCGAATTCAGCCCGGGTAATCGTGCCATCATGGTTGGTATCGGCCTTCTCGGCCATTTCATGCAGCCTGTGGCCGCCTGGGCCCATCATCTTGCCCATGCCCATTTCCATGCCGGGAGGCGGCGGCATCTGGCCGCTGGCGCCGTCGCGTCCCTTCATGCCGCCTTCCATCATGGCCTTGTGATGCTCCATGAACTCGGTCCGGCTGATCGTGCCATCGTGGTTTGCGTCGATCTTGTCGAACATCTCACTCATCTTGGCCTCGCGGTCCGCTTCATTGAGCACACCGTCCTTGTTGACGTCCAGCCTGGTCCACATGGCATCGGCCTTGGCCTTGGCATCCGCCCAGGTCAGCGTGGCATCGCCCATCGGATCGCGGCCGGCTTCGGCGAATGCGGGATAGACAGCATAAAGCGCCGCCGTCGAGGCGGTGAGCAGAACGGCCGCAGAGGCGGCCAGCGTGGTCTTCTTCATCGAACTCGGTCCTTTTGCAGGCGGAACGGGGGCTTCCGCTATGTTTGCTGCCTAGACCGGCGTTGTCGCAGGGTTATCCCGCCGGCGCGGCATTTTGTCGCACTTTGTCGCGTCTTTATCTGTTTCGGCCTGGCCGAAACAGGGTGGTACCGCCAGCCACGTCAGTGGCTCAAACTAACGCGGACGGTGTTCGGTGCCGATGCCCGCCGTGATGAACAGCGCTGTCGCTTCCGGAGAGAGCAGGTCCATCGTGTGCCATGCGCCGGGTGGGTTCACGGCATATTCGCCCGCCACAAGGCGCACTTGTGCCGCGCTGCCGTTGGCGAATTCCTGATGCAGCACGGCCTTGCCGGAAAGCAGGAGGACAACCTCATCGCCCGCCGGATGCATTTCCCAACTGTCCCAGCTTTCGGTGAAGCTGTGCTGGCTGACAAGGCGGCCTTCCGCCCCGTCCGCCCCGTGGCGGGCCATATAGCCGCCATACCATTCCATCCCCGTGAAGGGCGGCTGCGGCACCGCCTTCGCCCCGAGCCCGATATGGATGGGGTGGGTATCGAGGCGGTGCGACATGGTGATCAGTTCCCCATCACGAAGGCATTGAGCTTGTTGCCATCGGGATCGCGGAAATAGGCGGCATAGAAACCGCCATCGCCGCGTGGCCCGGGAGGGCCTTCGCAGGTGCCGCCATTGGCGAGCGCGGCGGCATGGAGCCGGTCGACCTGCACGTTGTCCTTGGCCTCTAGCGCGACCATGACGCCGTTGCCCACCGTGGCTGGCTCGCCGTTATAGGGCTTCATCAGGCCGATGCCGGCGGCGCCGCCCGCCTCGCCCCAGGCAATCGCGCCGTCCCATTCGTACATGCGCTTGGTGCCCATTTCGGCCGCCAGCGCATCATAGAACTTCGCGCCGCGCGCGAGATCGTTTGTCCCTAAAGTCACGTAGCCGATCATGCCTGCCTCCTCTTCGCCCAGACCCCTTAATCGAGTCGCGACAATCAGAACATAACACGAACAAAATTGCTTACAACGGGGCGCAGGCAGCCTCCAGCCAGGCAAGGTCCGCGCCGGAAAGCTGCGGTGCGAGCAGCGCGCGGGTCTTCGCATGATAGGCGTTCCACCACGCGCGCTCGTGCTGGAGCAGCAGCGACGGTTCGACGAGGGTGCGGTCGATGGGGGCGAAGGTCAGCGTTTCGAAGCCCATGAACAGGCCCTCGGCGCCCGGGATGGCGCGCTCTTCAACCAGCACGAGGTTCTCGATGCGGATGCCGTATTCGCCGGCCTTGTAATAGCCTGGCTCGTTCGAGAGGATCATGCCCGGCAGCAGCGGCTGGCCCGTGCCGGCCTGCCCGCCGGCCGCCTTGGCGATGCGTTGCGGGCCTTCGTGAACAGCGAGGAAGCTGCCGACGCCGTGGCCGGTGCCATGCGCATAATCGAGTCCGGCTACCCAAAGGAACTGGCGCGCGAAGCTATCGAGCTGGCTGCCATTGGTGCCCTCGGGGAACACCGCCTGATCGAGCGCGATGTGGCCCTTGAGCACGCGGGTGAAGCGGTCCTTCACTTCGGCCGGGGGCGCATCGGGGCCGATCCAGACAGTGCGGGTGATATCGGTCGTCCCATCGAGATACTGACCGCCCGAATCGACGAGGTAGACGCTGTTCGGCTCGATCGTGCGGTTGGTGTGCTCGTCCACCTTGTAGTGCGGGCTTGCGCCGTTGGGGCCTGCTGCGGAGATGGTATCGAACGACAAGTCGCGCAGCAGACCGGTCTTCTCGCGCTCGGCGCGGAGCGCAGCGGCGGCGGAAAGTTCGGTTTCGGTGCCCTTTGGCGCGGCACGTGACAGCCAATGGAGAAAACGAGTGATCGCGGCGCCATCGCGGGCCTGCGCGGCGCGGTGGCCGGCCTGCTCGACGGGATTCTTGCGCGCCTTGGGCAGCACGGTGGGATCGGTGAGCGAAACGGCCTCCGCGCCCGCCGCCGTCAGTTCGGCGTAGATCGCCGCAACCGCGCGCTCGGGATCGACCGCCACTTTCTTGCCTGCCAGCGCGGCAAGCGCGGGGGTGAAGGCGCTGCGATCCTGCACGCGCACGGCGTTGCCGAGGTGCTGGGCAAGCTCGGGCGTGACCTTTTCCGGCGCAATGAACAGGTCTGCCGTGCCGTCGGCATGGGCGAGTACGAAGGAGAGCGCGACCGGCGTGCAATCGACATCGCTGCCGCGCATGTTGAGCAGCCACGCGACCGAATCAAGCGCGGAGATGACGGCAGCGTCGAGGCCCTTGGCGGTGAGCCACGCGGCGACTTCGGCGCGCTTTTCGTGCGCGGAGGCGCCGGCGTATTCATCTGCGTGGACCAGCGCAGGGGCGGCGGAGGGTGCGGGGCGGTCCTGCCAGATCGCATCGATGGGGTTCTGCGCCACGGCGACGAGCGCCGCATTGCGGGCGTTGAGTGCCGCAGAGACGCCATCGGCCCAGCTCTTGCCGTGGAGCCATGCGTCATAACCAATGCGGCTGCCTTCGGGCGCGTGCTCGCCAAGCCATGCATCGACCGAGGTCTGCGGCACGGAGACGTAGCTGTAGAGCCGCCCGTCAACCTGTTCGCGCACTTGCAGCGTATAGCGCCCGTCGACGAAGATCGCGGCCTCGTCCTTCAGGACGACGGCGGTGCCGGCCGAGCCGCCGAAACCGGTCAGCCAGCCGAGGCGCTGGGCATAGGCGCCGACATACTCGCTCATGTGCTCGTCGGAGATCGGAATGACGAAGCCATCGATCTGCTGCCGCGCGAGTTCCTTGCGCAGGGCTTCGAGCCGGGCTTCATGCCCCTCTTGTTCAACCTTCATCAGCATGGGTCTTGTCCTGAAGCGTGCTGCCTGCCCAGTGCTTCACTTGCAGGCTCATGCATAGCACCATAGATGCGAGGAATGACGGAAACCACCCCCAAGGTCCTTGGCGCTGCGCCGCCTGTCGCAGCCAAGAAACCCCACAGCTTCACTCATCACGGCGTGACGATCGAGGACCCGTACAACTGGCTCCGCGATCCGGGTTATCCCGAGGTCAAGGATGACGAAGTGCTCGCACATCTGGAGGCCGAGAACGCGTGGTTCGAGACGCGGATGAAGCCGCTGCAGCCGACGGTCGAGACCCTGCTCACCGAGATGCGCGGGCGGATCAAGGAGGCCGACAAGTCGGTGCCGCAGAAGGACGGCAACTGGCTCTACTGGATCGAATACGAGGAAGGCGCCGAGTACAAGAAGTGGTGGCGCCGCCCTGTTGCCGGAGGTCCGGACGAGCTGATCCTTGATGAAGTCGCGCTGGCCGAGGGGCTGGAGTACTTCCGCCTCGGCGCGCTTTCGGTTTCCAGCGATGGGCGGCTGCTGGCCTGGGCGGTGGACGACAACGGATCGGAGCGCTTCACCGCGCGGATCAAGGTGATCGCGACGGGCGAAGTGCTGCCCGATGTGATCCCGGGGACGCTTTCGGCGCTGATCTGGGCGGCGGGCGACAAGGCGCTGGTCTACAGCCTCGCCAATGCGCAGTGGCGCACTGACAACGCACGGCTGCACTGGCTGGGGACGCCGGTGGAAAGCGATGTCGAGCTGTACCACGAGGACGACGAGGGCTTTCGCGTTTCCGCCGGGCTTTCGGCGAACGACGAGTGGCTGGTGATTTCGACCGGCGACCACGAGACGAGCGAAGTGCGGCTTGTGCCTGCCGCCGATCCGCTGGCCGCGCCGGTGCTGGTGCGTGCGCGGCAGACCGGGGTGGAATATGATGTGGATGTGCGCGGCGAGGCGCTGTTCATCCATACCAACGACACCCACGAGAACTTCCGGCTGGCGACCGCGCCGCTCGGCGATCCCGGCGCGTGGACGACACTGATCGAGGGGACGGACGAGTTCTACCTGACCGGGTTCGACTTGTTCCGCGATTTCTATGTCGTAGAGGGCCGGGTGCGCGGGCTCGACCGGATCGAGGTGCGCTATTACGACGATCCTGCGCGGGTCGAGCCCATCGCATTTCCCGAGGCGAGCTATGAAGCGAGCCTTGGCGACAACCCGGAATGGGCGATGGACAAGCTCAGGGTCAGCTACGAGTCCATGACGAGCCCGGCTTCGGTTTACGACTATCATGTGGCCGAAGGGCGGCTGGAACTGCTCAAGACGCAGGAAATCCCGAGCGGCTATGATGCCTCGCTCTATGAGACGGCGCGGCTGGAAGTGACCGCGCGCGATGGGACGATGGTGCCGGTCTCGGTGGTGTGGCGCAAAGGCCGGGTGCAGGGCGGGCCGCTCTATCTCTATGGCTACGGGGCCTATGGCATTGCCATCGGGCCGGGCTTTTCGACGACCCGGCTCAGCCTCGTTGACCGGGGCTTTGCCTATGCCATCGCGCATATCCGCGGCGGCGATGATCTGGGGCGGCGCTGGTACAAGGCGGGCAAGCTGGAGCAGCGCACCAACACCTTCAATGATTTCGTCGATGTGGCGAAGGGGCTGATCGCGCAAGGGTTTACCGCAGCAGGCCGGATCGCGATTGCGGGCGGATCGGCGGGCGGCGAACTGATGGGCGCGGTGGTCAATTCCGATCCCGAGCTGTGGGGCGCAGTGGCGGCGCATGTGCCGTTTGTCGATGTGCTGGCCACCATGCTCGATGAAGAACTGCCGCTGACGCCGGGTGAATGGCCCGAATGGGGCAATCCGATCGAGGACAAGGCGGCGTTCGAGCTGATTCGCTCCTATTCGCCCTACGATCAGGTGCGCGCGCAGGCCTATCCGCCGATGCTGGTGACGGCGGGGCTCAATGATCCGCGCGTGACCTATTGGGAGCCCGCAAAATGGGTGGCCAAGCTGCGCGAGCTCAAGACCGACGCCAACGAACTGCTGCTCAAGACCAACATGGGCGCGGGGCACGGCGGCAAGTCCGGCCGGTTCGAGGGCCTGCGCGAGACAGCCGAGGAGTTCGCTTTCATCCTCGCGCAGCTTGGCGTGGCGGCATGAAGCACGCCGGTTGATGGTCCATTCGCTCACCTTCACCGCGGGCCCGGAGCACATCGATGTGCTGGGCCATGTGAACAATGCGGTGTGGGTGCAGTGGATGGAAGCCCTTGCCACGTCGCACTGGGAGGCGCTGGCCCCGGCGGAATGGCAAGCGGCCTACGTCTGGGTCGTGACGCGGCACGAGATCGACTATCGCGGCAATATCGCGCTGGGCGAAAGCGCCACCGGCGAGACTTTCGTGCCCGACCCTCCACGCGGGGCGCGGTTCGACCGGCGGGTCGATTTCCGCAACACGGCCGGCAAGGTGATCGTCAGCGCGCGCACCCAGTGGGTGCTGATCGACAAGGCCAGCGGACGCATCCAACGCGTACCGGCCGAAATGGCGGCACTGTTTATCGGCTAGGCCGTGCGCACCTGGCTTTCCGGGGTGAAGCCGGTCAGGCGCTCGCGCATCGTGCGGTTCCGGCCGAGGCGCTTGGCTTCATAGAGCAGCCGGTCGCAATGGCTGTAGAGCACCGCAAATTCAACATCGAGGATGCCGGCAAGGTCATGCTCGACAAGGCCCATGCTGGCCGTGACGACATGGCCCATACCGGGCACGGCGGCGGCGATCCGCGTGCTGAGTGCGCGGCGGAATCGTTCGGCGCGCTCGGCGCCGCCGGGGCCGCGCAGCAGTAGCAGGAATTCCTCGCCCCCCATGCGGATCGCGCAGGATTCCCCGTCCTCCGATAGGACGCTCGCTACCACCTTCAGCACCGAATCGCCCACGGCATGGCCATGCCGGTCGTTGATCCGCTTGAAATGATCGAGATCGATCACCGCCATGGTGCGATAGCCGAGGTGGAACAGGTCGTTGAAGCGCCGTTCGATCGAATGGCGGTTCCACAAACCGGTCAGCGCGTCGCGGCCAGCAACGCCTTCCAGTTCGGTCGCGCGCGCGGTGGCAAGATCGCGTTCGCGCCTGAGTTCCAGGAAACGAATCACGATGCCGAGCGAATTGGCCAGCACTTCGGCGGCGAGGGCGAGCTGGAACACGACCACGGATTCCGTCGGCCGCGCATGGGGCAGCATATAGCAGCCGATGCGGTACACCCCTACCAGCAGCGTTGGGCTCCAGCCGACCAGCAGGAACGAGACGAGCTTGCTGCCGCGCCGCCATGCATCGACAAGGCCGCACGCAATCAGCGCGATTGCCAGCAAGATGGCGCAGTAAATGCCGAGCGCGCTCCACGGCCGAAGCGCCTCGAACTGCAGGGCGGTGAATATGCCGCCGGCCATCACGATTGGCGCGCAGCCGATCAGGAGGCGGCGCAGCGGCCGTGAGAGCGCGTCCGGTTCGAGGAACGTGACGAGGAACATCAGCCCGGAGGCGGCAACTGCGCCAAAACACAGGCTGTTGATCGTGATCTCGGTTGCCGCATCCGGATCGGCGGCGATGTGGATGAAGCCAGTGGCGAACACGGTCTGCACCAGCATCAGGCCGACCATCGCGATATGCCACAGCACGAACTGGCGGCGCAGCACGAGGTAGAAGCCGAAATTGAGCAGCAGCGGCACGATCAGCATGCCGCAGATCACCGCCATGGCGACAACCACGCCCATATCCCAGCCCGTGCCGTCTGGCGCACTGTCGAGACGTGCCTCGCTGGCGATGGTCTTGGACCACGGCTGATCGATCCGCGCTGTCACAAGGCGGGCGCGCGCCGGGGTCTGCGGCAAGGGCACCACCATCATCGGCCCGGCGATCAGGTGGCGCACCGATGCCGCAGTATACCGCTCGGTGCGCACGTTGCCGGTTTCATCGACCACCCAGATGGTGATCGCGGAAAAGGGCGAGGCGTGAGTGACCAGGCTTTGCGCGCGCGGCTGAGCGGGATCGCTGAGGCGATACCGCACGAACAGGCTTTCCGGCCCGATGTCGTATTCCGAATCAGCGCAGACCCAGCGTTCGGGCGTCCGGCGCAAATCGCCGTAGCGTTCAGCGGCAGTGGCAGACGCGTGGCAGGTCTGGCTCGCGGCGATCGGCGCGGCGGCAGCGGGCACGCCGAACAGGCCGGATAGCATCGCCACCAGCCCGAACAGCACAAACCTGCGCCAGATCCAGTCCATGCGACCGGGTCTAGCGGAATGGGCTTAGGGCGGAGTTAATTCAGGCGCGTAATTACATCGGGCCAGTTGTTAACTCAGGCCAATACATCTCCGACCGGACGGTGGGCATAGCCAAGCTCGCGCGCGACGGCTTCGTAGGTCACTTCGCCCGCGTGGACATTGAGGCCCGCAGCGAGATGCGGATTGGCCGCAAGCGCTGCCTTCCATCCCAGATCGGCAATCTTCAGGGCATGCGGCAGGGTCACGTTGTTGAGCGCGTAAGTGCTCGTTCGCGCGACACCGCCCGGCATGTTGGCAACGCAGTAATGCACGATGCCGTCGACCACGAACGTCGGTTCGGCATGGGTCGTGGCGCGGCTGGTCTCGAAGCAGCCGCCCTGGTCGATCGCGACGTCGACCAGCACCGCGCCCGGCTTCATCGTGCCGAGCATCTCGCGCGTGACGAGCTTGGGCGCGGCGGCGCCGGGGATCAGCACCGCGCCGATCACCAGATCCGCTTCAGCGACGCAGTCGGCAAGGTTGGCGCGGTTGGAAAAGCGCGTCTTGGCGCGGCTTTCGAAATGCGTGCCGAGCCGCTCCAGCACTTCCGGATCGCGGTCGAGGATGGTGACGTCAGCGCCCAGCCCGGCGGCCATCTGCGCCGCGTTGAAGCCGACCACGCCGCCACCGATTACCGCAACCTTGGCGGGCAGCACGCCGGGCACGCCGCCGAGCAGAACGCCGCGTCCGCCGTGGGCCTTTTCCAGAGCAGTGGCACCGGCCTGGATCGACATGCGGCCCGCGACCTGGCTCATCGGCTTGAGCAGCGGCAACTGGCCGCCGGGGCCGGTGACCGTCTCGTAGGCAATCGCGGTCACACCGGACTTGACGAGATCGGCGGTTTGCTCGGGATCGGGCGCGAGGTGGAGATAGGTGAAGAGGATCTGGCCCTCGCGCAGCATCGCGCGTTCGGCGGCCTGCGGTTCCTTGACCTTCACGACCATCTCGCAGCCAGTAAAGACCGTCGCCGCGTCCGGCTTGATCGTGGCGCCAGCTGTCTCGTAATCGCGGTCGGCCGCACCGATGCCCAGCCCGGCGCCGGTTTCGACCCAGACTTCGTGGCCATGTGCGGCGAGTTCGCGGACGCTCTCGGGGGTCAGGCCGACACGGTATTCGTGGTTCTTGATTTCCCGGACAGTACCGACACGCATGACTGGCTCCTCTGGTTCGCCGCTTGCGCAAGGATACACCCGAGACCGCGCCTTGTTTCACCTGATTGATGGTTTGCCGATGCCAGTTTCGGTGATATTTCCCGAAGAATGATCATAAGGCAGGAATTTGTTGCATGGATCGTATCGATGCCGCGTTGGTTGATGCACTGCAACACGACTCGTCGCGGCCCATTGCCGTGCTCGCCGAACTAGTCGCGCTCTCACCGTCTGCATGTCATCGCCGTATCCGCGCGCTGGAGGAAGCGGGCGTGATCAGCGGCTACGCTGCGCGGATCGATCCGCGGCGGATCGGCCTTGCGGTGGAAGTGTTCGTCGAGATCACGCTGACCAGCCAGAGCCGCGAGGCCATGGACCGGTTCGAGCGTGCGGTGGGGGATTTCGGCGACATTCTGGAATGCCACCTGATGTCCGGCGGGGCGGACTACCTGCTGCGCGTCGCGGCAGCTGATCTCGATCAGTATGATCACATCCACCGCGATTGCCTTGCGCGGCTGCCGGGGGTGTCTTCGATGCGTTCCAGCTTCTCGCTGCGGCGGATCAAGCGTTTCGCGGGGTATCCGGTGCCGCGCGGGCGGCCATAGGCGGCGCCTTTCGCGCACGCGGCGCTTTGGTGTCCGCGCTATCGAGCAGAGTGAGGTCGCTGCCCGGTTCGTCCATGCCATAGCGTTCACGCAGTTCGAGCTTGAATGCGTCGATCGCTTCCTCGTCGGGCAGATGATCGACCGTGAAACGCCGCACCACGAATTCGTCGGCGCTGTCGAGCACGGTGAGGAAGCGGCCGGTAACCGTCTCAGCCAGATGCCCGACATCGATCCCGTCGGCGATCGACCAGCGATGCCGGCCCCATGTCACGATGCGGCGGCCGCAATGGCGGCAGATGCTGTAGATCCCGCCGTCGTCCTCGTGCGCGCGCCAGGCGGTTGGCTGATGCGCCCTCGTGAACCAGCACTGGGACAGGGCTACATAGGGCACGCCTTGGCCTTTCACGCTCGTTGTTCGCCGCCCCGGACCGAGCCCGGGAAGCCTGCGGCAACGCCGATGGGCAGGATGCGCCACCGCGATCATGAAGAGAGGACGGCAGCCCCCGGCAATTGTTAAGAGGACAGAGCGCCCGCCACCGGCTTCACAGCGGATTGCCATCCTTGTCGCGGTAAATGTCGCGGCGGCCGACGTGGTTGGCGGGGCCGACAAAGCCGTCCGCTTCCATGCGCTCGATCCACTTCGAGGCAGTGTTGTAGCCCACGCCCATCTGGCGCTGGACCCAGCTGGCCGAAGCCTTCTGGCTTTCGAACACGAGCTGGCAGACCTGCCGGTACTTGCGCTCCTCCGGTGCGTCCGATGCGGTCGCGTCGAGGTCGTCGAAGCCGAAGCTGCCGTCCTCGGGCTCCTCGGTGACCGAATCGACGTAGTCCGGGCTGCCCTGCCCGCGCCAGTGATCGGCCACCCGCTCGACTTCCTCGTCGCTCACGAACGGACCGTGGACACGGCTGATCGCGCCGGTGCTCGGCTTGTAGAGCATGTCGCCCTTGCCCAGCAGCTGTTCGGCGCCCTGTTCGCCCAGAATCGTGCGGCTGTCGATGCGGCTGGTGACGGCGAAGCTGATGCGGGTCGGCAAGTTGGCCTTGATCACGCCGGTGATGACATCGACCGAGGGGCGCTGCGTTGCCATGATCAGGTGGATGCCCGCGGCGCGGCTCTTTTGCGAAAGGCGCTGGATGAGGACTTCGATTTCCTTGCCGACGGTGACCATGAGGTCGGCGAGTTCGTCGACGATCACCACGATCTGCGGCAGGACCTGATAATCGAGCTGCTGTTCCTCGAACAGTTCCTCGCCGGAATCGGGATCGAAGCCGACCTGGATGCGGCGGCCGAGCGGCTTGCCCTTGCTCGCGGCGGCGCGGACTTTCTCGTTGAAGCCCGAGATGTTGCGGACGCTGACCGAGGACATCATGCGGTAGCGCCGCTCCATCTCCTCCACCGCCCATTTCAGCGCGCGAACGGCCTTTGAAGGCTCGGTCACCACGGGCGAGAGCAAGTGGGGGATGTCGTCGTAGGACTTGAGTTCGAGGACCTTGGGATCGACGAGAATCAGGCGGCACTGCTGCGGCGTGAGCCGGTAGAGCAGCGACAGCAGGATGCAGTTGAGCCCGACCGACTTGCCCGAGCCGGTGGTGCCCGCCACCAGCAAGTGCGGCATGGTGGCAAGGTCTGCCACGATCGGCTCGCCGGCGATGTCCTTGCCGAGGATGATCGGCAACATGCCCTTGGAATTCACGAACTTGTCGCAAGAGACCAGCTCGTGGAACGAGACCATGTCGCGCACGGCGTTGGGCAGTTCGATGCCCATCACGGTGCGGCCCGGAATCGAGGAGACGCGCGCCGAAATCGCGCTCATGTTGCGGGCGATATCGTCTGCCAGACCGATCACGCGGCTGGCCTTGATGCCGGGTGCGGGCTCAAGCTCGTACATCGTGACGACGGGGCCGGTGCGGACGGCGGTAATCTCGCCCTTCACGTTGAAATCGTCGAGCACGTTCTCGAGCAGGCGCGCGTTGCGCTCCAGCGCCAGCTTGTCGATCTTCGGCCCCGTGACGACGGGGAGCGGATCGAGAATGTCGAGCCCGGGCAGCTCGAACTCGTCGAACAGGTCGCCCTGCCGCGCCTTGGCGCCGATCTGCGCGGGCGAGGGGGGGCGCGAAGGATCGGTGATCTCGGTCGGACGGCGACGAGCCGACGGCGCTGCAGGCGCAGCGAGCGCGGTTCCTGCATCGCCGGCTTCGGCGCGGACCTTGGGCTGGCGCTTGGGCAACAGCGCGGCGACACCAGCGGCGGCCTCGCTCACCGGGCGATCACCACGCCGCAGGAAGCGGGGCAGGCGCGGCAGGCGGTGCCAATCGAACGCGAACACTTGTGCGGTGACAACCAGTCCGGCCACCGCCGTGACCAGCGCGGCACCGCGCACGATCCACAGCTCGGCGCCCGGGAGCCAATTTGCGGCGCCCCGGATGGCCGCCGCGCCAATCAGGCCGCTGATCCCGCCCGCGCCTGCAGGAAGCGTGCCGCCGGGTGCGGTCAGCATCAGCGCGAAGGCCGTGCCGATCAGCGCCATGGCCAGCGCGAGCAGCAGCGCAAGCCGCCACCATGCCGGAAGCGGCGCTAACCCTTCATCCTCCTCGTCGATATCGATGAGGTCTCCGGCCGCATCCCACAGTCGCCGCGCAAACACGTAGAGGAGCGGCAGCAGCAGCACACCGGGCAGGCCGAAGAACAGGAGCACGCGCTCCGCCGCCCAGGCGCCGGGCAGGCCCATCCAGTTTTCCACCGGGCTGCCCGATGCGGTGCTGCCCGAAGGATCGGTCTGGGTATAGCTCGCGAGCGCAAGGCCGAGCGCGACCATCGCGGCGAACAGCAGGGCCGCGCCGATCAGTTCCGCACTCCGGCGGAAGCTGCGACGCAGGATCGCGCGCCAGTCCGCGCCTTTCGCGTTGCGCCCCCCGGTAGGGGAAACGAGAGCCCGAGATGCCATGAAACCTGTCCCTTCTCGGCGCCTTCATGCGCCCGATCAGGGGATGGCGTCAAGAATTCATGGAGGGACAAACCCTAGGAATCCCGGCGAGTCGCGCAATCTCGAAGGGTTCAGGCCCGCAGGGTTCAGGCGAGCCCGTCGATGGCGGCCCAGCCCCACACCGGCAACCGCCCGGCGCGCGCTTTCGTCATGCCGCCCAGCGCAATGATCGGGAGGGGGGAGCGGCGTGCCAGGTTGAGAAAGCGCAACGGCCCCAGCACCGCCGCGCCGGGATGCGAGCGCGTGGGAAACACGGGCGAGAGCAGGATGGCCGCGGCGCGGGCGCGCGCTGCGGCACCGATCTCGGCCAGCGAATGCGCGGTTGCGAGGCGCAGGCCCGACGCGCGGCCAAGGCTCATCGGCGCGCCATACTGTCCGTCGCTGCGCCAGCCGCGCGCCTCTCCCGCAGTGAGGATGAGCACGCCCCGCCGCTTGCAGAGCCGCCGCAGGGCCTCGAACCGTGCGCGGCGAGCGGCGGGTGGCAGGTGATAATGCCGGAACACCAGCGCACTGCCGCGCGGCAAGCGCGAAATGGCGGATTCCAGCCGGTCGTCATTGCGCGCATCGCTCAGGAGGATGGTCCGCGGGACAGGATGACACCGGTGCATGGCGCGCGTATAGCACCGCCCCATGACCGATCCAGAGGCCCTGCACGCAAGCCTGCCCCCGCTTGCCGCGATCCGGGCGCGCATCACCCACGCCGCCGCAATCGCCCGCCGCCAAGTCGGCGACATCACGCTTGTCGCCGTTTCCAAGACTCACCCGGCCGAAGCGATCCTTCCGCTGATTACCGAAGGCCAGCGCGTGTTCGGCGAGAACCGGGTGCAAGAAGCCGAAGCCAAGTGGCCGGCGCTGGTAGAGGCCTGCCCCGATATCCGGCTGCACCTCGTCGGCCAGTTGCAATCGAACAAGGCCGAGGAAGCAGTGCGCCGCTTCGATTGCATCCATTCGCTGGACCGGCTTTCGCTGCTGACAGCGCTGGCCCGGGCGATGGACAAGACCGGCCGCCGAGTGCCGCTGCTCGTGCAGGTCAATATCGGTGACGAGCCGCAGAAGGGCGGCTGCGCCATCGCAGACCTGCCCGCCTTGCTGACCGAGGCGGGCGCCGCTGACCTGCCGATCGCTGGCCTGATGTGCGTGCCGCCCGCCGGCATCGAACCTGCCCCGTTCTTCGCGCTGCTAGGCAAGCTGGCGGCAGACCACGGCTTGTCCGGGCTCTCGATGGGGATGAGCGAGGATTTTGAGACCGCGATCATGCTGGGCGCGACGCATGTGCGGGTGGGATCGGCGCTATTTGGCGCGCGAGGCTGACATGAAACATCTGGTCCTCTTGCTCGGCGCGCTGCTCGCCCCGACCGCAGCACACGCCCAGATGGACCATGCAGCCATGGACCATGCCGCCATGGATCAGGGGTCCATGGATCAGGGCACCATGGACCAGACCGCCATGGACATGTCGTGGATGTCGATGGACGGGATGGGCTCCGGCACATCGCGATTGCCGACGAACGAGGCGATGCGCGGCGTGCACTTGATGCCCAGCATGCGCGATATGGTGATGGTTCAGGCCAATGTCCTGCCGGTCTACAGCGATCAGGGCGGCCCGCGTGGCGGCACCAAGTTCTATGCGCAGTCGATGGCCATGGTCATGTGGTTCCACGATCTGGGCGATGGGGCGAAGCTGTCGGGGCAGGCCATGCTCAGCCTCGAGCCCGCGATGCGGCATGATGGGTATCCGCTGCTGTTTGCGACCGGGGAGGTAGCCTATGGCCAGCCGCTGGTTGACCGGCAGCACCCGCACGATGTGTTCATGGAGCTGTCTGCGCGGCTCGACGTGCCGGTTGCGCTCGGGCTGAAGGCCTTCGTCTACGGCGGACCGGTGGGCGAACCGGCGCTCGGCCCATCCGCTTTCATGCACCGCGCGTCTGCCCAGTATAATCCCGAAGCGCCGATCACCCACCACTGGTTCGATTCGACGCACATCACCTATGGCGTGGTGACGGCGGGCCTTTCCGGCACATCGTGGCAAATCGAAGCCAGCGCCTTCCGCGGCCAGGAACCCGACGAAAGCCGCTGGAACATCGAGCGCACCAAGCTCGACAGCTGGAGCGTGCGCGCCACCCTTATCCCCTCGCCCGCGTGGTCGCTGCAAGTGAGCTACGGCAAGCTCAAGCAGCCCGAAGCCTCGCATCCCGGCGAGAACGAGCGCCGCTTCACCGCCTCGGCGCACTACAACAACGGACACGGTTTATCGGCCATGGCCGGATACAGTGCCAAGAAGCGCGTACCGGGTGAAACACACAGCGCCTTGCTCGGCGAGATCAACTGGGATGCCAACACGCACGATACGCTGTTTGGCCGCATCGAAAGCGTCAACAACGACGAGCTGTTCCCGGACCATGCCGACCCGCTGCACGATGTGCCGTTCCGGGTGACCAAGTTCGAGGTGGGCTATGCCTACCGCCTGCGCATTGCGGGCCCGTTGCAAGTGGCTGTTGGCGGCACTGGCGCGTTGTTTGCCAAGCCCGCTGCCTTGAGCGCTGCCTATGGCAAGAACCCGATCGGCGCCACGGTGTTCGCGAAGTTCAGCCTGACGAACTAGAGCACTTTCCGCCCAATCGGCTCCGTCGCGGTGATCCCGATTGGTCGGAACGTGCTCTAACCCTGGCGCATGGCGAGTCCGTCGCCATGCGCAAAAACGCGATCTTCCGCGCGCTTTCTAACCGCCGTGCTTGGTGAGTTCGTCGCCGGTCAGCGTCACCATGTGCAGCAGGTTGGTCGAACCTGGCGTTCCGAACGGCACGCCCGCCAGTGCGATCAGGCGCGAACCGGCGGCGCCGAAGGCGTGGCGCAAGGCCATGCGCTTGCCCTTCGCGATCATCTCCTCGAAGCTGCCGATATCCTTGGTGGTGACGGCATGGGCGCCCCACAGCAGGCCGACCTTGCGCGCCGTCGTGAGCGACGGGGTGAGCACCAGCATCGGAACGCCGGGCCGCTCGCGCGCCACGCGCCGCGCGGTCGAGCCCGAGCCGGTGAACACGATGATCCCCGCGATCGGCACCGTGCGTGCAATGCTCGCGCAGGCTTCGGCCAATGCGTCGGCGGTCGTGGGATCGGGGCGGGTTTCGATGAAATGGACACGGGCGGCATAGCCGGGGTCGGCTTCTACTTCGCTGGCGATGCGGTCCATGATCGTGACCGCTTCCTCGGGCCAGGCCCCGGCGGCGGTTTCGGCGGAAAGCATCACGGCATCCGCGCCGTCGTAGACCGCATTGGCCACGTCGGAGACTTCGGCGCGGGTCGGCGTCGGGCTCTCGATCATCGATTCGAGCATCTGGGTCGCGACAACAACGGGCTTGCCCTCGCGCCGCGCCTTCTCGACGATGCGCTTTTGTAGCGGCGGCACCTGCTCGGGATTGAGTTCGACGCCGAGATCGCCGCGCGCCACCATCAGGCCATCGGCGATTTCGAGAATCTCGTCGAGCCGGGAGATCGCAGCCGGCTTCTCGATCTTGGCCATCAGCGCCCCGTGGCCGCCCATCAGGCGGCGGGCCTCAGCCACGTCTTCGGGGCGTTGCACAAACGACAGGGCGATCCAGTCCGCGCCCTGCGCAACCGCGAAGGCAAGGTCGCGGCGGTCCTTGTCTGTCATCGCCGGGACAGGAATCACCGCATCGGGCACATTGACGCCCTTGCGGTCTGAAATGACGCCGCCGACTTCGGCCGAGCAGAGGATTTCGTTGTCGTCGGCACGGATCACGCGCAGGCGCAGCTTGCCGTCGTCGATTAGCAGACGCTGGCCGGGGCGCAGGATGCCGAACAGTTCGGGGTGGGGCAGCTGCACGCGCGTTTCGTCGCCGGGCTCGGGATTGCGATCGAGCGTGAAGTGGCCTGAATGGCGGATCACCGCGCGTCCGTCCTTGAATTGGCCCACGCGCAGCTTGGGGCCCTGCAGGTCGCACAGCACGGTGATCGGCCGGTTTACCTTGCGCTCCAGCGTACGGATCGCGGCAATCGTCTCGGCATGCACCGCGTGATCGCCGTGGCTCATGTTGACGCGAAAGGCATCTGCGCCGGCGCGAAACAGCTTCTCGAGCATTTCCGGCGAGCGGCTCGCCGGCCCGACGGTGGCGAGGATCTTTACCTTGCGGCCACGGGGATCCAGTTTTGCCACGTCCATCACCTCGAATTGAATGCGCCCGCCCTATGGCCTACCTACCTGCAAAACCCAAGGACGAACCATATGGATACGAATGCAGAATTGACTTCCGGCGATGCGCTCGACGCGTTGCCCGACGCCGTGGCCGCTGCCGCATTCCGGCGGCTCGTCAGGCACTTGCGCCACCGGCATGACGCGCAGAACATCGAGTTGATGGGGCTCGCAGGCTTCTGCCGCAATTGCCTTGCAGACTGGATCGTTGATGCCGGCGCTACTCTCGACAAGACGGCCGCGCGCGAAGTGATCCATGGGCTGCCCGCCCCTGAATGGAAGGCGCGCTACCAGACCGAAGCGACGGCGGAGCAGCTTGCCCGCATGGCGGAAAGCATGAAGCGCAACGCGCCCGGGCACTGAGGCAAGTAAACGCAAGCGGCCCGCCCTCCCCCCGGAGAGCAGGCCGCCGCGCGTTTTGCCTGGCTATCAGGCGACGATCAGGATGTCGCCATAGCCCAGGTTCGCAGTGGCGTAGGACTGGATCGTCGCGATCTGCACCGCATCCGCTCCGCCCGAACCGTCAGCATCGTAATACAGCGCGCCGCTGCTGGTATCGTAGATGATCCGGTCGCTGGTGTCATGCGCAGTGCTGGCGCCGGCGGCAGCGTAGAACTGGCTGGCCGTGATCGCGCCGGTTTGTGCAAAGCCGGTGTAATCGGCGATGCTGAGCGTGATCTTGTCACCCTGCGCATGCGAGAAATCCGAGATTACGTCGGCATTGCCCGGTGTGTTGGGCGAAAGGTCGAAGACGAACACATCGCGGCCCAGACCGCCGGTCAGAACGTCCTGACCTTCTCCACCGTTGAGCCGGTCGTTGCCCGCGCCGCCAAAGAGGCGGTCCGCATCGAGCCCGCCGAACAGGCGGTCGTTGCCCAGACCGCCGTACAGGAGATCGTCACCGGCATTGCCGTAAAGCTGGTCCGCCCCGCTCGAGCCGCGCAGGACGTTGTCGCCGGTCCCGCCGCGCAGCACTTCGTCGGCGACGTCCGCCACGGTGACGTGCACGGTCTGCGTATCGGAAAGCTTGCCGTCCGAGACCTTGACCACCACGTCGTAGACGCCGTTGTGATCCGCGTCGCTGGCCGCTTCGAAGTTGGGCGCATTGACGAAAACGAGCGCGCCGCTCTTGTAATCGATCTGGAACTTCGAGGCATCCGCACCGCCGACGATGGAGAAGCGCTGATAGGCGCCGGCATCGGGATCGGCGGCGGTTACCCGGACCACCGCGCGGGTGTTCTCGAGCACGGTGTAAGACGCTTCCGCGCCGCCGCCGCCCGAAGTGATCACCGGGGCATCGTTGACGGCTTTCACGAACAGCGTGAAGGTGTCGGAGACGGCAAGGTCGCTGTCGTCAGCGGTCACCTTGACGGCGATCTGGCCGTTGTAGTTCGCCGGCGGCGTACCCGAGAACGTTGCCGTGACAGCGTCGAAAGTCAGCCATGAAGGCAGCGCGGAGCCATCCGCGAGCGTCGCGCTCAGTGTCAGCGGATCGCCGTCCGGATCGCTGAAAGTTCCTGCCGGAAGCTGGAAGCTCAGCGACGTATCCTCGTTGATGACAGGATCGACGATCGGGCTTGCGACAACCGGCGCCTGGTTGAGTGGCAGGCTGAGGCTGCCATCGGCAAACTGGACGGTCGGAATGCCGACCAGCGTATCGGTGCCATCATCGCCATCGGCCGTGTTGGTATCGACCACCTGCCAGATACCGACGCCGGCCTTCGTGATCGTGTAATCGGCCTGGTTGCCGGCATAGACCACGGTTGCGAGATGCGCGCTGCTGATGAGCGTATCGTTGCCTGCGCCGCCGATCAGCATGTCGGCACCCGTGCCAGCAGTGAGCGTGTCGTTCTGTGCCGACCCGGTCAGCGTGGTCGCCGCGCCGGTGTTGGTGACGCTGAAGCCGTTGCCGCCGCCAGCAAGGGCGAGGTTGACCCCGAAGCCCGCTGTGCTGATGTTCACGGTGCTGTCGTTTGTGGTCAATGCCGTGGCCGTCCAGTCCGCAACGACAGTCGCGTTGGCAATGGCGCCGGGGCCTACGCTCAGGATGTCGTTGCCGTTGCCGAGGTCGGTGATCGTGTCCGTATCGTCGTTGACGGTAAAGAGATCATCGCCAGCGCCGCCGGTCAGCGTGTCGTTGCCGTAGCCGCCATCGAGCTGGTCGTTGTCGGCACCGCCATCGAGGGTATCGCTGCCTTCATCGCCAATCAGGTTGTCCTCGCCGTTGCCGCCGAAAAGCTGATCGTCACCACCGCGTCCATGCAATTCATCGATGCCGTCGAGGCCATAAATGAAGTCGACGCCGTCGTAGCCGACGATGTAGTTGTTTGTGGCATCGCCATACTGTGTTTGAGGCATGACCGTGTAATCCCGTATCTGACAATGCTTGCCTCTTAACTTGCCAAAGCTTGCGATCCGGTAACGAGCCTAGTTAATACTGCGGATGGCCCTGTTAACCAGACGGGATCTGAAGCCCGATCGTGTCACCGGCGGATTTGGTCGGGAATGCCGGTCTTCTTGTGCTCACCAAAACAAAAGGGCGCGGGGGATAGCCCCCGCGCCCTTCCGTGTAACAATGCGGCTTGCTGCCGATCAGCGCTTGCATAATTAGTAGCTCTACAAATATTTGTATTTTAATTAAAAAATGATCTGAAAAAGTGATTGTACCGTTTTTGTACGAAAACATCATTCCAGCATCTAATTATCCCGTAGCCGTCTTCGCCTTCATCGTCAGCAGCAACGCCCTGTCCAATTCCCCTGCTTCCGTCGCAGCCTTAAACGCTTCCAGCACAGACGCCACTTCCTCCAGCTTGTTCACGAACACCGCATTGCTGCGACCGCTGATGGCGAGGATGCGAGCACCATAGCGGCACTGCACATACCAGCCGTTGTCCTGCTGGAAAAACCAAGGGCGCACTCGCTTGGGCACTTCAACAAGGGCCTTGTCTCCGTTGCCATCAACCCGCCAACGCTTAATCTTGGTGACGTAGCTGTCGCCACGCCCCGCAGCATCCAGCACCAACTTCTGCTCGGCAATGCCAGCCAGCAGCTTTTCACGACGCAGGATGACGGGGTCCTTCTGGACAATGCGCTGCACGGTCTTGAGGTTCAATTTTGCAAGGTAGGACATAGCGTTTCTCCATCGTTTGATATCGTTAAGCTGTAGCCAAGACATTGTTATGTCTACCGATTATTGTCAATCAAGCCGGAATTTCGCGCTGGCTGCAATGTGCTCACGGCGACACCATTGCGCCGCCTGTTCAATCGGTTATCTCATAATCTGTGAGATAACCTTGTGGCTTGGATAGGCATGGCAAAAGGCGGCGGCCCGCTAAATCGGGTAAAGAAAGAACTTGTGCAACTTCAAGAGCGGGGAGCTGTCGTCCACACCGATTTGCGCCGTTCTCACCGCAGTCTGTATGAGCATCTTGCCAGCTTATACATCTGGTGGCGCAGTGCGCGCGATATCAATGGCTACCTCGAGCAGGAATATTCGAGCCTCAATCTCAAGCCGCGCACCATAGAGGGGATCAACTTTCGCCCACTGCTCGTCCTCATTTGGGGTTTCAATGCGACCACACCCGCGCAAACCGCACTTTACAGCCGCACCCTGAATGCCGTGCATAACGAGTACGAAGCCCATCCCGCGCTTTATGCCAAGGATGGTGTCGCGAAGCTGGCTAACTTCATCGAAATGGCAGGCGGAGCCATCAAGCTCGCCGGCTATGGCGCGCAAGGCGACGATGAAGACGATGCTGAAAACGGCGGACCAAGCCAAAAGTGGTCAAAAGTAGAACTGGATTTGAAGGCGCGTGAGAGGCTGCTTGCTGATGCCTTGGCTTACACAAATGCAGCATCCTTGCCTGCTGTCGAGATTGAGAGGCATGTCGCGACGGAACAAGACGCAGATTATGTGCTGATGCTCGTCAAAAAGACGCCCGATGGTTTCAAATTCGTGGGCAC
>CANCET010000038.1 GCA_947375105.1 Sphingomonadaceae bacterium | reverse complement strand
AAGGGCACGCTGCTCGACGAAGCCGCGATCACCAAGATCGAGGCTGCGGGCGCACAGTCGGCGCGCATTCGCTCGCCGCTGGTCTGCGCGGCGCAAGTCGGTGTCTGCGGCACGTGCTACGGCCGTGATCTTGCCCGCGGCACGCCGGTGAATATCGGCGAAGCAGTTGGCGTCATCGCGGCGCAGTCGATCGGCGAACCGGGCACGCAGCTCACGATGCGTACGTTCCACATCGGCGGCGCTGCGCAGGTCAACGAGCAGTCCAACCTCGAATCGCTGTGCGACGGTACCGTGGTCTACCGCGATATCCCGACCATCACCGACTCGCGTGGCCGCCGCCTCAGCCTTGCCCGCAATGGCGAGATCGTGGTTCTGGACAATGAAGGCCGCGAGCGCGCAATGCACCGCGTGCCTTACGGTACGCACCTGATCCACGAGAACGGCGCCACCGTGAAGCTGGGCGAACGCCTTGCCGAATGGGATCCGTTCACCCTGCCGGTGATCACCGACAAGGCGGGCGTGGTCCGCTACCAGGACCTGATCGATGGCCGTACGCTGACCGAACTGGTCGACGACGCCACCGGCATTGCCCAGCGCGTTGTGACCGAGAACCGTGCCGGTGGTCGGGCCAAGAAGGAAGACCTGCGCCCGCGCCTGACCCTGCTCGACGAGAATTCGGGTGAGACCGGCCGTTACCTGATGGCGCCGGGCACCACGCTTTCGGTCGAGGATGGCCAGACGGTTCAGGCTGGTGACGTGCTGGCGCGTGCCAGCCGCGAAGCCGCCAAGACCCGCGACATCACCGGCGGTCTGCCGCGCGTGGCCGAGCTGTTCGAAGCGCGCATCCCGAAGGACAACGCGATCATCGCGAAGGTCTCGGGCCGCATCGAATTCGTTCGCGATTACAAGGCCAAGCGCAAGATCGCGATCATCCCCGAGGAAGGCGATCCGGTCGAGTACCTGATCCCCAAGTCCAAGGTGATCGACGTTCAGGAAGGCGACTGGGTCAAGAAGGGCGACAACCTCATCAGCGGTTCGCCTAACCCGCACGACATCCTGGAAGTTATGGGTGTCGAGGCTCTGGCCGAGTACCTCGTGGCGGAAATCCAGGAAGTCTATCGTCTGCAGGGCGTGAAGATCAACGACAAGCACATCGAAGTGATCGTTCGCCAGATGCTGCAGAAGGTTGAGATCACCGATGGCGGCGATACCACGCTGCTGGCTGGCGAGCAGGTCGATCTGGAAGAAATGAACGAATACAACGCCAAGCTGGCGCCGGGCCTGCGCCCTGCCGAAGGCAAGCCGGTGCTTCTGGGCATCACCAAGGCTTCGCTGCAGACGCGTTCGTTCATCTCGGCAGCCTCGTTCCAGGAAACCACGCGCGTGCTCACGCAGGCGGCGGTTGAAGGGAAGCGGGACTCGCTGATCGGCCTCAAGGAAAACGTCATCGTGGGCCGGCTGATCCCGGCGGGCACTGGCGCAGGCATGAACCGCCTGCGTGTGGCCGCCACCAGCCGCGACGCCGCGCTGCGTGCTTCGTATCGCAAGCTTCAGGAATCGCTCATCGCGCCGGCTTCGGCGGCTGAAGAGCATGCCGCTGAGCTGGCGCAGGGCCCCGAAGCGGCGATCGGTGACGATCCGTTGGCTGCGGTCGAGGGTGAGACCCACGGCCTTGATGCTGATGCGGGCGATTACCTGATCGAGGGCGATGAGGCCTGATCGCCTGATCGATCCTGACTGAACAATCTGAGAAACCCCGTCGGCCCAGCCGGCGGGGTTTTTTGGTTTCGCCTCAGGCTCTAAGTAGTTCTTTCATGGATACCGAGAGGCCCACAGCAATAGGTGCGCTTGTAACGCTTCGGCAGGGCTAGCCGTTCTGGCGGTCCGGTATCGGAGTCCCCTGGCATGCTCAGCGACAAGGCGCGCAGCGGCGCGCGGATTCTCATCGGTCTCCTGCTGGCGATCATCGCGCTTGCCTCGGCCGTAGTCTACGCCATACGCGCCGATGGCCCGATGACGCAGGATAGCGCATTGCAGGCCGAGATCCTCGCGGACGTTCTGCCGCCGCCGGCTTTCGTGGTTGAACCCTATCTCAACGCGTCGCTGATCGTCCACGATCCCGAGCGCGCAGGCCCCTTCGTCAGCGAGCTGAAAGATGAGCGCGCAGAGTTCGAGACGCGCAAGGCGTACTGGAAAACCGCGCCAGTTCCCGCCCAGCTGAGCCAGCCGCTGAACGATACGATCGCGGCGGCTGACAAGTTCTGGCAGGTGATGGACAAGAAGTTCCTGCCGGCGGTGACAGCGGGCAATCGCCTCGCAATGGAAGAGGCCTTCGCCATGGATATCGCGCCGATCTACCGGGTGCAGCGCGAGCAGGTGCGCAGCATTGTCGCGCTCAGCCGAAGCTACAGCGCGGAATCCGCGAACCGCAACGCAAGGTTTACCGCGTTCGCCCTTGGCGGGCTTGCCGCGCTGGCGCTGGGCATGCTTGGCCTGATCCTGTGGAGTGCGCGTGCAGCGCAACGTCTGGTGGTTCTCCCGCTGGTCCAGACCGCAGGCGTGATGCAGCGTATGGCCGACGGAGATACGCAAATTCCCATCGAAGGCGTCGACCGGCGCGACGAAATTGGCCAGGTTGCACGGGCGATGCAGGTGTTCCGCGCGGCGGAAGACGGCCGCCGGAAGGCTTCTGCAGAGCAGGAAACAGTGGTTCGGGCGCTTTCGGCGGGCCTCGCGCGGCTGGCGGCAAAGGATCTCGAGCATCAGCTCGACCAGCCATTCCCACCGAGCTACGAAATGCTGCGCGAGAATTACAACGCGGCTGTCGCCTCCTTGGCGGAAGCGCTGCGCATCGTGCGCATCGGCACGGCAAGTGTGCAGGGCAGCATCTCTGAAATCGGTGCGGCATCGCACGATCTGGCGCTGCGCAACGAAGCGCAGGCAGCACGGATTGCCGAGACGGCGCGCGCGATGGATGCGGTGACCGGTATTGTGCAGGAAACCGCCACCGGCGCGCAGGCGGTCAGCCAGACTATTACCCTTGCCGACCGCGAGGCGGGCGAAGGCGGCGAAGTCGTGCGCCGCGCCATCGATGCAATGGCCGCGATCGAGACCTCCGCGCAGGAGATTGGCCAGATCATCACGGTGATCGACGGCATTGCCTTCCAGACCAATTTGCTGGCGCTCAACGCCGGAGTCGAGGCGGCACGCGCAGGCGAGGCGGGCAAGGGCTTTGCGGTGGTCGCCACTGAAGTGCGCGCGCTCGCCCAGCGCAGCGCCGATGCCGCGCAAAGCATCAAGGCGCTCATCACAACCAGTGGTGTGCAGGTGGGTACCGGCGTGGAACTTGTGCGAGAAAGCGGCACACGGCTTGAGGCGATCGTGCGGCGGATCGGCGAGATCAGCGCGTTGACTGGTAGCATTGCAGGATCGGCCACGCGGCAGGCTGCCAGCCTCAACCAGATCAACGGCGCGATGGGCGAGATGGACCGCATGACTCAGCAGAACGCCGCAATGGTCGAGGAATCGTCCGCAGCGACGCGCAGCCTTGCGAGCGAGGCTGTCAGGCTCAACGAGCTGGTGGCAACCTTCCGGACGCGCGACGTCGCGCATCGTCCCGCAGCCCTCGCTGCGCCTGACAGCATGCGGCGCAAGTCGGCGGTGGAGATGCCCCGTGAAGTGCCCCCCCTCGCTTTAGCGAGCTGATTCCAAGGGCGCTCGCTTTGGCGAGCTGAACTTTCAGGCGTTGGCGCAGGCCATCCGTTCGAGCGCGGCGAATGTGTCGAGCACCGCCGCATCGGCAAACGGGGCGATCTGCGCGAGGATCACACCGGCAAGATCGCGGTCGGTATCGATCCAGTAGTAGCAGTTGAAGATGCCTGCCCAGTGCAGGCTCCCCGGCGCGCGGCCAGCAGGGCCGGTCTCGGTGTTGACCAAGAAGCCGCCGAGCGTCCAGCCACCGCGCTGCCCGGGCAGCGGGTCGAACGCGGTCGCAAGGCTGGGCATTGCGGTCGTCATCTCGCCTGCCGAAAGGTGCGGCGGCAGCGCGTCCTCACGCGCAAGCCGCGCCATTTCGGGCGAAAGCACGCGTACCCCGTCGAGTTCGCCGCCACGCAGGATCATGCGCAGGAAGCGGGCATAATCGCCAGCGGTGGAGGACAGGCCGCCGCCGCCGTTGTGATACTCGCCGCCGCCGAGCACCATGCCCTGCGTCTTGAAACCGAAGTCTGCCTCGCGCACGTGGACTTGCGCCTCGCCGGGATCCCAGGTGGCGCGGAAGCCGGTCCGGGTCATCCCCAGCGGGCCGGTGATCTCGCGCTCGAACCATTCGCCGAGCGTCATGCCGGTTACTGCCTCGACTGCCAGACCGGCCCAGTCGATGCCCGTGCCGTACTGCCAGCCAGTGCCCGGGTCGAACATCAGCGGCAGATCGAGGCTGGCACGCTTGCCCCCGGCCATCTTGCCGGCCGCCATGGCGTGGCGTAGCAGGTCGGCGTTCATGAACGTATAGGCGCAGCCCGAAGTGTGCAGCAGCAGGTGGCGCAGCGTGACATCGGTCCTGGCAGGGCGCAGGATCGCCGCGCCCGCTTCGTCGAAACCCTCGAGCACTTGCGGCTCGGCCAGTTCGGGCAGGATCGTTCCGACTGGCGCGTCGAGATCGAGCTTCCCGCGTTCGACCAGTTGCAGCACCGCCACGCTTGTCAGCGCCTTGGTCATGGAAGCGATCTGGAACAGCGTGTCTTCGCGCATGGGGACGCCGTTGACCGCATCAGCCATGCCGAAGGCCTTGGCATAGCGCTTTTCCTTGCTATCGGTGATCAACGCGACTGCGCCCGGCAGATTTGCTGCTGCGACGACGGCCTCGAATTCGGCGATGCCCTGCATTGTCCTGTCCCCTGTTCCGGCTGGCCCTCTGACGGGTCCCTTGTTCCTCGGTATGGCTGATCAGCGCGGCTTGCGGTGTTCGCCCTTGACCCAGCGCACCGTGCCAGAGCTTGCGCGCATCACCACGCTCTCGGTGGTCATGACCCCGCTCTTGTTGGTCTTGACGCCCGCGAGCAGCGAGCCATCGGTGACACCGGTTGCGGCGAAGATGCAGTCGCCCTTGGCGAGTTCCTTGAGGTCGTAGACCTTGTTCAGGTCGGTGATGCCCCACTTGCGTGCGCGCGATTTCTCGTCCTCGTTGCGGAACAGCAGGCGGCCCTTGAACTGCCCACCGACGCAGCGCAGTGCGGCTGCCGCAAGCACGCCTTCGGGCGCGCCGCCTGTGCCCATGTAGAGATCGATGCCCGTGTCCTCATTTGTCACCGCAATGACGCCCGCAACGTCGCCATCCGGGATCAGGCTGATGCCGCAGCCAAGGGCGCGCAGTTCGGCGATGAGATCGGAATGGCGCGGACGATCGAGCACGCAGACGATAATGTCTTCCGGGCGCACGCCCTTGGCTTCGGCGACGGCCTTGACGTTTTCGCTGGGCGTGCGGTTCAGGTCGATGATGCCATCGGGATAGCCGGGACCCACCGCGAGCTTGTCCATATAGACGTCGGGCGCGTTGAGCAGGCCGCCCTCTTCGGCAACAGCGAGCACGGCGAGCGCGTTGGGCCCGGCCTTGGCGGTGATCGTGGTGCCTTCGAGCGGATCGAGTGCGATGTCGATCTTCGGGCCCTTGCCCGGCGCGGCGCCCACTTTCTCGCCGATGAACAGCATCGGCGCTTCGTCGCGCTCGCCCTCACCGATCACCACGGTGCCGTCCATGTAGAGCTCGTTGAAGGCGGCGCGCATGGCTTCCACGGCGGCGGCATCGGCGGCCTTCTCGTCGCCGCGGCCGATCAGCCGCGAGGCCCCGATGGCGGCGGCTTCGGTAACGCGGACCATTTCGAGCACAAGAACGCGGTCGAGTACTTGCGAGGCGGCGGGGGCTGGGCGCATGTCGGTCACGTTGACTCCTGAGGCTCGTTGGCTGAAGCTGCATTTTGCCCTAGACGGGTGCATGCGGGGTTGTCGAGGCGCGGAATGGTAATCAGGTACGCGCGTGGCGCATTCCTATGCATAAGCTTGTGTTTCATGGCGACTGGCGAGGCGCGGGCGCAAACCGTGCGCGCGGCCGATGCGGTGCAATCGCCTGCGGACAACGCAGCGGCGGCGCGAGATCCTGCGCAAGCGACAGCCAATGCAGAGATCTCCCAGCGGCTGCTGACCGCGGGCCAACCCAAGAAGTGCGAAAAGGCCGGGCCGGATGGCGCCATCGTCGTGTGCGGCGGCCGAGAAGCGAACGAGAAGGAACGTCTGCCGCTGCGTGGTGAACTCGATTCGGCGCACTCCACCAAGGACGGCATGGTTCGGGCACCCAACGTTAGCGGACTGCCCGATTGCAGCCGTGGCTGCATCGGCTTCGGAAGCGCGCCTACGCCGATGTACTTCTTCGACATCACCAAGCTGCCCGAAGCGCCGGAAGACTCAGATGCTGCCAAGATCGCGCGCGGGGAAATCAAGGCGCCCTGAAGGCCTTAATCCTCGAGGATATGCAGCACTAGCGGAGGTGCGGCGAGGCTGGGTGAGCCGTCGAGCAGGCGTAGCGCCTCGGCAATCGCGCTTTCAGGCCCCTCATGCGTCACCATGGCGACGAGTACGGCTTCGGTGGAGCCGATCGCGGCGCGGCCCTTCTGGATCAGGCTTTCGATCGAAACCCCGGCATCGCGCATCGCGGCGGTGATTTCAGCCAGCACGCCGGGGCGGTCGGCCACGGTGAAGCGCAGGTAGGCTTTGCCGGTGCGGTGCCCGCTGTCGGCAGGCGCCGCGCTTTCGAGCTCGGCGGCGGGGATCGAGAACGGCGCACCGATGTCACCGCGCGCGATGTCGATCAGATCGGCCACCACCGCACTTGCGGTCGGCCCATCGCCTGCACCTGCGCCCTGGAACAGGAGCCGGCCAACGAAATTGCCTTCCGCCACCACCGCATTGGTCGCGCCGTCGACATGGGCGAGCGGGTGATCGCGGTGTACGAGCATCGGGTGCACGCGCTGGAAAAGTCGGCGCTGGCCGGCAGCGTCCAGTTCGGTTTCGGCCATGCCGATCAGGCGGATATAGTAGCCCAAGGTGTCGGCCTGAGCGATATCGGCGGCGATCACACGGCGGATGCCGGTGGCGACCACGGGCTTGAAATCGACCGCGGTGCCGAAGGCTATGCTGGAAAGGATGGCCAGCTTGTGGGCGGCATCGATGCCGTCGATGTCGAACGTGGGGTCGCTTTCGGCATAGCCCTTGGACTGCGCTTCGGCGAGTACGTCGGCAAAATCGCGGCCGGTGTCCTCCATCGTGGAGAGGATGTAATTGCAGGTGCCGTTGAGGATGCCGTACACTCGGTCGATGTAATTGGCCGCCGCGCCTTCCTTGAGCGCCTTGATTACCGGGATCCCGCCCGCCACCGCCGCCTCGAACTTGAAGGCAACCTTGGCTGCCTCGGCCTTGGTGGCGAGCTCAAGTCCGTGGTGCGCGATCATCGCCTTGTTGGCGGTGACGAGCGCCTTGCCTGCTTCGAACGTGGTGCGGGCCAGCGCCAGTGCCGGGCCATCGGCGCCGCCGACAAGTTCAACCACCACATCGACATCGGGGCGTTCGCCGAGGATGACCATGTCGTCTTCCCAGGCATAGCCCGAAAGGTCGACCCCACGGTCCTTGCTGCGATTGCGTGCGCTGATGGCGCTGATCGTGATCGGGCGGCCGGCACGCCGCGCGATCAGCCCGGCATTGGCCTCAAGCAGGCGGATGACACCGCCGCCGACGGTGCCGAGACCGGCCAGCGCGATGCGCAAAGGTTCGCTCATGATGATCCCCGTTAAATCTTATGGCGCCCCTTAGTGGAGCTGATCTGCCCCCGCAACCGGCGGGGAAAGGTGGTCTGCACGGACGTAGCAGGATGTCCGCTCAGGGCGAGGCCCGCTTGCGGGTGCAGGGGCCGAGATCCGCCAGCACCAGAGCATAGTCTTCGGCTGCGATTCGCCGGTCTGCGAGCGTGGCGGAAATGTTGGCGCGCTCGGGCATCCGCGCCGGCAATCCGCACGCGAGGCGGTACCAGGCGAGCGAGGAGGGCAGCGGCGGACGCGCGGCCGAATCGACGATTTCGGTAAAACTTACGCCCCAGGCCGTAGGTTGGCCGGGGCGGCGCAGCACCGAGATCGAGACCGGCGCATTCGTTGCAGTGCCTAGGAAAAGCTGGGTTTCGCCCTCTCCGGCAAGGTTGCCCGAGACATGCAGCGCCTCGCGCAATGCGTTAATCGCGGGCGGCGCATCCGGGCTCGCGGTTTCGGTCAGAATCGCGCGCAGCGTGGCTTCGCGGGCGGGGGTGAGCATCAACATCGCGTCGGGCGCGACGAGCTGCAATTCGCCGGGCCGCCCAGGCACGCTCCGAGCGAGGACAAGCACTTGCACCTTGCCCAACTTCGGCGGCTTGCCGCGCTGGTCGAGCGACACGTCGGCGAGGAAGCGGATCGATTCGCCAAGGTCCGGACCAATCAGGAGCGCAACTGTCCGTGCCTCGATATAAAGCCGCGCTCGACCCGCTGGCAGACCCGGCGTTTCCTCGGGCTTCAGGCGAACCACCTTGCGCACCTCCGCGCGCACGACCACCTCGGCTGGCAACGCGAGATCGACGAGATCGGCGTAGGAAAAGTCCGGATCGGATGCCAGTCCCGCCGCCATAGGAACGGATAAACTCGTTTCTTGTCCGTAACTTGCAGCCGAACTGCCTAACCCGAGGACGGCTGCTGCAAGCAGGCCTGCCCCGCGAAATATGAACGGGCGAAGGGCATTCAGGGATCGGGGGAGAGGCATTCCATTGGTCCTCGTGATTCGCTTGCGCCGTGCGCCGGGTGCTGACTACGCCGCGTTTCAGGCAGCGGAACCGTGAATCGATGGTTAACCGATAAAGCATTTGCGCGCGTTTGGCTTCGGCGTTAAAGCTCGCGGTCGTCGGGGATTTCAACAATGAAACTCCGCAAAAGCCGCCGCCGGGTACCTTGCACCCGATGTCGGCGGTCCGGTTTGCCGGCAGGGTGGAATGAAATCGCTGGATTGGCCAATCGCGCTGGATGGGTGATTCCATGCGCGATTCCGTGGTTGTAGGCACCGCTTGCGCTGTCTGCCACCTGCGGAATATCAGGAGTTTTGGAGCTGAATGGCATACGCTGACCAACAGATGAGCGGTAACAAGATCACCGCGCTCATCATCGTTGCGATCCTTCATGTTGCCTTGGGCTATGCGCTGGTTACAGGGCTGGCTTACGAGGCGTACAAGAAGGTCAAAGAGGTAACTTCGGCGGTCAACATCGAGGAAGAGAAGCCGCCGGAAACGCCGCCGCCGCCACCACCACCGAAGGATCAGCCGCCGCCGCCCATCGTGGCGCCGCCGCCGCCGATCTCGTTCAATGCGCCTGCGCAGCCGCAGATCGAAACCGTGTCGACCCCGCCGCCTCCGGCTCCGGTGTTCACGACTTCCGCTCCGCCGCCGCCGCCGCCGCCGCCGCCGAAGTTCCAGCCCAAGGGCCCTGCGCCCAAGGGCAGTCCCGGCAATTGGGCGACGTCGAACGACTATCCTTCGCGTGCACTGCGTGAAGAGCGGGAAGGCGTTACCGGCTTCCGCGTGTCTGTCGGCACCGACGGGAAGGTGACGTCGTGCGAAGTGACCAGATCGAGCGGAAGTCCCGATCTTGATCAGGCCACGTGCGACAACGTCCGCCGCCGCGCCCGGTTCGCACCGGCCACGGACGGTGAAGGCAATCCGGCGACCGGTTCCTACACGAACTCGATCCGTTGGGTGATCCCGAAGGACTGATCCTGGCAGCGGCGGCCGTTGCCATGGAGCAAGGCCGCCAAGCCCGAGTTTAGCTTTTTGACCCTTGCTACGATATATTGAAGAGGAAGACCCGAATGCTCATCCACACGCTCGCCGCAGCTGCTGCATCTGCCGCGCCCCAGAACAAGTTTGGTATCGCGGAAGTCCTGTTCCCCGGCGGCAAGCCGGCCTGGATCCCGCTGACCACCTTCACGATCCTGCTGATCATGTCGGTCGGTTCGTTCTTCATCCTCTTCACCAAGTGGGCGGAGCAGGCCAAGATTCTCGGCCAGCACAAGTCGCTCGCCGCATTCTGGCGCGCATCCAGCCTGCGTGATGGTGCTTCCAAGCTCGAGAAGAACTCGGCCTGGCGCCAGATCGTCGACGACGGCCTCTCGGCTGAAGACGCCGCCGGCAAGATGGACGAATCGGAAAGCCACGACTGGATGCACGGTTCGCTGGCTCGCTCGGAAGCCTCGATCAACGCCAAGCTTGGTGGCGGTCTGCCGTTCCTCGCGACCGTCGGCGCAACCTCGCCGTTCATCGGTCTGTTCGGTACCGTGGTCGGCATCTACGGCGCGCTCATCAACATCGGCATCGCCGGTTCGGCTTCGATCGACAAGGTCGCGGGTCCGGTCGGTGAAGCTCTGATCATGACCGCGCTCGGTCTGCTCGTCGCGGTGCCCGCGGTGCTCGCCTACAACTACCTGCAGGCTCGCAACAAGCGCATCGCCGAACTGCTGACCGGTTTCAGCACCGACGTGCTCGCCAACCTCGCCTCCAAGGGCGTGGTCAAGCCTGCTGTCCCGGCCGCTGCTGCCAAGCCGGCTGCCCCTGCTGCTGCTCCGGTCAAGAAGTAAGACCCGAAAACGCGGAAACGGAACGGGGATCGACGGGCTTGTCCGTGATCCCCGCTTCGGGAACTACGCGGGTTCCAGCCGGGGTCGCAAATGCTCTCAGGAGCCTGACGTGACTCGGTTCACCGTGGAAAGATCGGATAGGAACTAACCAATGGCAATATCTGCAGGCGGCGCGGGCGGCGCTGAACGCCCAATGTCGGACATCAACACCACGCCGCTCGTGGACGTGATGCTCGTGCTGCTGATCATCTTCCTCATCGCGGTTCCGGTCGCGATCCAGACCGTCGAGAAGCTCAAGGTCCCGGTGCTGCCGTCTGAAGAGACGCAGGACAAGGTCGAGAACCTCCTCGTCACGGTCGTCTCGACCGACTCCGGCGGGCGCAGCCCGGGCCAGGGTGGTTACGAAGGCTCTTCGCGCCTTGGCCAGTGCCGCGTGTATATCAATAACATCACGCCCGTGGACAACATGGAGCTGTACAAGAAGGCCTTCGATCGTCTCGACGCGATCGTGAAGCGCGCTGGCGGTGCGGCCAACATGGAGCCCGACAAGATCCCCGAAGTTCACATCCGCGGCGACGTCAACGTGCCTTGGAAGTGCATTGCCGGAACGATCTACAACGTGCAGGCTGCGGGTTATCCCAAGGTCGGCTTCATCTCCACCCCGGTTGACCCGAACGGCTAAACGCTAGTCGATTTTGGCGCTCTACCGGGCATACGAGAACGAACAGGAGTACCCCCTATGGCAATGAGCGGCGGCAAAGACGATGGCTCGCCGATGATGGAAATGAACACGACGCCGTTGATCGACGTCATGCTCGTGCTCCTCATCATGTTCATCATCACCATCCCCGTGGCCACCCACTCGGTCAACATCGACTTGCCGCAGGCGACTCCGCCGACGGACAAGCCCAAGATCGATCCGGTGAAGAACAAGCTGGTCCTGACCACGCAAAACGTGATTCTGTGGAACGGTTCGCCGATCACCGATGGCAATCTTGTCTCGCTGCTCGAAGCGACCAAGGCGATGAACCCCGAGCCGGAACTGCAGTTCCAGCCTGAGGAATATGCCTCCTACGAGATCGCGAACCGGCTCCTGAAGATCATCACGGTCTCCAAGGTCAGCAAGTTCGGCTTTGTGGGCAACGAGAACTTCGCGACGTTCAGCAAGTAACGCGCGAAATCTTGGCAATGCGATCAAGGGGCGGAGCAATTCGCCCCTTTTTCGTTGTGCCATTCCCATGCAGCAGGAGCGCTTGCGGCAACGCGTTGCTGCCCCAAGCTAATCTGGCCGCATCGCCGCCGAGGCCAGGCCCTCCGCTTCCAGCAGCAGTTCGTCGTCTGCCCTTCCGGCCGGCACGGATTCGCGCCCGATCATCACCATAAGCGGCACCGCAAGCGGAGTTACGCGTTCAAGCTCGACGTGGACCAGTTCCGCTGCCGCACGGTCCAGCAGCGCGGCAAGGCGGCCGACGTCGGTCATGCGGGCGCGGGCGTCAGCCCAGGCCGCTTGCAGCAGGAGGTGCTCGGGCTCGTGCTTGCGCAGCACATCATAGATAAGATCAGTCGAAAAGGTCACTTGCCGCCCGCTCTTGCGCACGCCCGGTTGCTGGCGCTCAACAAGGCCTGAAATCACTGCGACTTCGCGGAAGGCGCGGCGCAGGAGGTGCGAGTTTTGCACCCATTCGACGAATTCATGGGTGAGGATGTCGGGAGAGAGGAGGGAAGCAGGATCGCGCACCGGGCGCAAACCCCAGACGCCAAGCGCGTAGTCGTTGGCAACGAAGCCCATCGGGCCCAGCCCGGCCTCTTCCATCCGGCGCGTAATCAACATGCCGAGCGACTGGTTCGCGTTCCACCCTTCGAAGGTGTAGTAAACGGTGTAGGCGCGGCCGCCATGCGGGAAGCTTTCCACTAGCAGTTCGCCCAGCCCGGGCAGGCGGCTGCGCCAGTCCTGCACCTCAAGCCACTCGCGCACATCATCGGGGAAGCGGCTCCAGCCTGTGCGGTCGGCCAGCATTGCCTGCACCCGGGCCGAGAGATGCGTCGTGAGCGGCATGCGCGCGCCGTTGTAGCTGGGAATCTGGCCGGCGGACTTGGCCCCGCGCACGAGCAGTTCGAGATCGCGCACGCCTTCGACTTCAAGGTCCATTCCGGCAAAGCGGAAGGTATCGCCCGGGCTGAGGCCTGCGCCGAAACTCTCCTCCACCTTGCCGAGCGAACGCCCATTACGGAAGCGCTCTTCGAGCATTTCGGCATCAACGATGATCCCGGCGTTCATGCGGTGCCGTGCCGCCTGTTGCGGGTGGGTCAGCCGCCAGATGCCGTCTTTCAGGCTCACGATCCGCTGGAACCTGTCGTAGGCTCGCAAGGCGTAACCCCCGGTGGCAACGAACTGAAGCACATGCTCCCAGACGGTTTCGTCAACCCATGCATAAACCATCGAGGAGCGCACTTCGGCTAGCAACTCGGCTTCACCGAACGGCCCGGCGCAAGCCACCGCCATGACATGCTGGGCGAGCACGTCGAGACCGCCGGGGCGGAAATCCTCACCGTCGCGCTGGCCCTCGTTGACCGCGTCCCGTGCGGCCATCGCCTCGAGGAATTCAAACCGGTTGCCGGGCACGAGCATGGCGCGGCTTGGCTGATCGAGCCGATGGTTCGCCCGACCGATGCGCTGGAGCAGCCGTGATGAGCCCTTCGGCGCTCCCATTTGCACGACCATGTCGATATCGCCCCAATCCACGCCGAGATCGAGACTGGCGGTGCAGACGAGCGCGCGCAATTCGCCGCGTGCCATTGCGCCTTCAACCTTGCGCCGCGCTTCCTTGGAAAGCGAACCGTGGTGAATGCCGATGGGCAGCTTGTCCTCGTTGGCATCCCACAGCAATTGGAAGATGTACTCGGCAAGGAAGCGCGTGTTGGTGAAGATCAGGGTGGTGCGGTTGCGCTGGATCGCCGCGTAGAGCTGCGGCAGGGCCCAGGCCGCAGCGTGGCCGCCCCACGGTACGCGCTGGCCGTCGTCGGGCAGCAGGATTTCGACCTCCGCAGGGGCACCGGCCTCCCCCTGCACAAGCACCGTGGTGTCCAGATCCCCCCACGGCGCGAGCCACGCGCGGAAACTTTCCGGATCTGCCAAGGTTGCGGACAATGCGGTGCGGCGGAGACCCGGGGCAAGCGCCTGCAGGCGGGTCAGCGCCAGCGCGAGCAGGTCGCCGCGCTTGGATGTCGCGAAAGCGTGCACCTCATCGATCACCACGCGCTGCAACGTGCTGAACAGTTGCGCGCTTTCGGGGTAGCTCAGCAGCAGCGAGAGCGATTCCGGGGTGGTTAAAAGCACGTGCGGCGGCCGCGCACGCTGGCGGGCCTTGCGGTCCGACGGCGTATCGCCGCTGCGGGTTTCGACCAAGATGGACAGGCCCATTTCCGTGATCGGCGTGAGCAGGTTGCGCTGCACGTCGTGCGCAAGCGCCTTGAGCGGGGAGACGTAGAGCGTGTGAAGGCCTTCCGGCGGCGCTCCTCCGGCAAGGCGCGAGGGCGTGAAAGCGGCAAGCGTCGGCAGGAAGCCGGCGAGCGTCTTGCCCGCCCCGGTATCGGCGACAAGCAGCGCATGGTTGCCGGCATCGTCCGCAACCAGCATCTCCGCCTGATGCCGCCGCACACGCCAGCCGCGGTCGGCGAACCACGCGTCGATTTCGGGCGGGATGAGGGCGGCCGTCATCCGGCGGACACTAGCGGCTTACGCCGGACGCCGCCAATTGCGCATCGAGGTTCGCCAGCAGGTCGGTCAGCCCTTCCTCGCTGCCGCTCTCCACGCGCGCGGTGAGCATGGCCTCGGTGTTGGAAGCGCGCAGCAGCCACCAGCCATCTGGAGTGTTGACGCGGACGCCATCGATTGTCGCCATGTCTGCGTTATTGGCCGCGAGCCGGGTGCGGACTTCGTCGACCACCGCGAACTTGCGCACATCGTCAACCGGGAAGCGCAGTTCGGGGGTGTTGAACATGACTGGCATGGCATCCAGCAACTCACTGACCGTCCTGTCCAGCCGGATCACCGCCGCGATGAGTCGCACGGCGGCATAGAGCGCATCGTCGAACCCGTAGTAATCGTCCGCAAAAAACACGTGCCCGGTCACTTCGCCGCCCAGCAGCGCGCCAGTCTCCTTCATTTTGGACTTGATGTGGCTGTGCCCTGATTTCCACATGATCGGCTGTCCGCCAAGCGCGCGGACCCGCTCGAACAGGGCGCCGCTTGCCTTGATATCCGCGATAACGGCCGCTCCTGGCTGCCTTTTCAGCACATCTTGCGCGAACAGCATGAGGAGTTGGTCGCCCGCCAGTGCGCGACCCTTCGCATCTACGACCCCAAGCCGGTCCCCGTCGCCATCGAATGCCAGTCCGAAGTCGAGCCGTCCCTGCGCGACGGCGTGGCGGAGATCGGCGAGGTTGGCATCAACGGAAGGATCGGGATGATGGCTGGGAAACGTTCCATCGACATGCGTGTGCAGAAGGACGTGCTTGCCGGCCAGCCGGGCGGGCAAGCGTCCGGAAATTCTGGCGCACAGCCGCTCGATCACCGGGCCGGCAGCACCGTTGCCCGCATCCCAGCCGATCGCGAGGCAATCAATGGCGTCTGGCGGGATTGCGTCCAGCCCGGCGAGCAGCCGATCGATGTACGCATCCATGATGTCGACCACCTTGGCCGTCCCGCTGCCTTGCACCCATCCCCCCTCGGCAGCGAGACGGCCGAGATCGAGTATGTCTGGGCCGAAGAACGGACCCCCGCGAAATACTATCTTGAAGCCGTTCTGATCGGGGGGATTGTGGCTGCCGGTTATCTGAATGCCATCCTGCACTTCTGGCAGTGAAGCGGTGGCGAAATAGAGCATTGGCGTGGGGCCAAGGCCGATCCGCTGCACATCCACACCGCTCGCACAAAGGCCGCTCACGAGCGCTTCTTCGAGCATCGGCGAACTGAGCCGTCCGTCGTAGCCGACGGCAACGCAACTGCGTCCAGCGCCGATGACCCGCGCGGCAAAGCTGCGGCCAAGGGCATAGGCATCGTCTGGTCCGAGCGTCTTTCCGACTGTGCCCCGGATATCATATTCCCGCAGGACGCTGGGGTGGAACCGGTGGCTCATGCAGGCCGGTCTTGCAGGGTCGCTCTCGCCGTTCAACCCCGCCCGTCCGGTCCGCGCGGTGCGATCCGTGCGAGGAGCAGATCGCGGGCGGCATTGGCCTCGTGCACCGCATCGGCGGTGCCGCCGCGATCGGGATGGACTTTCATCAGCAGCCGTCGGTGGGCATCGATGATCTCGTCATATCCGGCACTGGCGCCAAGACCGAGGAGATTGCGAGCGCGCTTTTCGCCTGCCTCGCGCGCATTGGCGCCCCAAAGCTCCCAAGGCCAGCGACCGGCCAGCATCTTGATGGCCACGCAGGCAAGCGCCGCGAGGAACAGGAACTTCAAAGCGCTGGTTCCAACGCAATCTGTCCGCGCTCCGGGAGTTTAAGCGCGAGGCCGGCGACCAGTGTGCGCAATTCCTGGCGGGCGACGAGGTGGCTGGTGCCGAGCTCGCCCAGCTGCCCCTTGTCGAGCAGGGTGAGGCCGCTGGGAAACAGCTCGCGGTAGATCACGCGCTCCGACAGGCCCTTGGCGATACGGAAGCCGACGCGCTTGGAAAGCTCGGTCAGCGCCTGATCGATGCGCTTCTGGTTGCGCGCCTCGGTATAGCCGGTGCGGTTGCGAACCACGACCCAGTCCATGTCCTTGCGCGCATCCTTGATCGTTGCCATCGCGCGCTTCTTGCGGGCTTCCCAGATCAGTTCGGCATAGAACGAGAGTCGGCGGACCTTGAAGGTTTCGGCATCGACCTGCCCGATCAGGTCGAAATCGACAAAGCTGTCATTCAGCGGGGTGACCAGCGTATCCGCCTGCGTTGCGACATGCCGAGCTAGCGGGTCGTCGCGGCCGGGGGTGTCGAAGACGAGGAAATCATGGTCCGCGCCGAGCTGCGCGGCCACGGCGTCAAGTTCTTCCGCGCTGGTCCCTTCATAGACCGAGAAGGTCGCGCTGGGCAGCGTAATGCCGCGGCGGCGCATGGTTTCGGCGCGGTTCTCGAAATAGCGGTGCATCGTGCGCTGGCGGCTGTCGAGATCGATCGCGGCGACGCGCGCGCCCTGGTAGGCGAGTGCGATGGCGACATGGACCGCCGTGGTCGACTTGCCGGTGCCACCTTTTTCATTGGCGAAGACGATTCGATAAGGGGCGGCGGACAAGCGATTAACCTTTCTTACAGTGGCGGGCCCACTTGCCGCCGGGCAGGACGCGCGGCTAGAGGGCCATTCCCTAGCGGGGACTGCTGGCCCCGGACCGGGGATTACTGGAGAGCCGAGGCGCGTGCAAATCCTGACTGCCCTGGAACCGCTGCGCATAGCGCTCGCCGCGCTGAAATCGGGGGACAATTCCGATCGTGCCCGGATCACGCCACAGCTTGCTTTGGTCCCCACGATGGGCGCGCTGCACGAAGGGCACCTGACCCTGGTGCGCGAGGCGAAGCGGCAGGCGGCGCATGTCGTCGTCTCGATCTTCGTCAATCCGCGCCAATTCGGCCCGAACGAGGACCTTGCGACGTATCCGCGCCAGCTTGCCGCCGATGCCGCGCTGCTGGAGGCAGAAGGCGTCGATGTGCTGTGGGCGCCGACGGTCGATGCGGTCTACCCGCCGGGCTATGCCACGAGCGTGCAAGTAAGCGGACTGGATTCCGTGCTGTGCGGCGCGGCACGGCCCGGGCACTTCGACGGCGTGGCGACAGTGGTGACCAAGCTGTTCAACCAGGTGCAGCCGGACGTGGCGCTGTTCGGCGAGAAGGACTGGCAGCAACTGGCGATCATCCGCCGCATGGCGCGCGATCTCGACCTCACGCATCCGCGTGCCGACGCAATCCTCGGCGTGCCGACGGTGCGCGAGGTGGACGGCCTGGCGATGAGCAGCCGCAACAAGTACCTGACCGCCGATGAGCGGGCGGCCGCCCCTGCGATGAACCGCGCGATGCGCGATGCGGCGACGAAGATTGCGGCCGGCGAGTCGGTGGCGGCAACACTGGCGGCGCTGCGCGAGAGCGTGCTGGCGGCGGGTTTCCGCGCCGTGGACTACGCCGATCTGCGCGATGCGGCGACGCTGGAGGATCTCCCGGCGTTCGATGGCCGCGCCGCCCGGCTGCTGGTGGCGGCGCACATGGGCAAGGCACGCCTGATCGACAACGTGGCGGTGGGCTGAGCATTCCAGCAACAAGCATGCTGCGGCCTTGGTTGAAGCCCCGGGCTTGCCGGGATCCAGGGGGCTGGCCGATGCCGCAAGGGTGGGGAAATGGTGCTGCTGGGGAGGATTGAACTCCCGACCTCAGCCTTACCAAGGATGCGCTCTACCACTGAGCTACAGCAGCACACCATTTCCGCCAGCATCGCTGCCAGTCCGCCGCGCGCAGCAAAGCCGGGCGGGCAGGGGCGCGCTTTGGCGGTGAGGTCTGCATTTGTCAAGGACAGGCTTGCGAGGGGAACGTCCCCGCGGCAGAGAAGCGCACGATGACCGTCAATACCCCTTCCTCGCCAGACAAGCCTGCGCTCAGCCGCGAGGAGCGGCTGGCGCAGCGGCTGCGCGAAAACCTTCGGCGCAGAAAGGCGCAGGCGCGCGCGATGGACAGTGCCCCCGATCCTGCGGAGCCACCAGCCCAATCATGAGCGCGCTCATGGGCCCCGCTAGGCCCCGACCAATTCCAAGGCGCCAATTTCCAAAATCGTGGGTGGCCAAAATGGCGGGCGGGCGCTAGGTCCGCCGCCTTGTCCCAACCATAGCTAGCGAGGACGAATGCCCCGCCTGATCCTGATCCGCCACGGCCAATCGCAGTGGAATCTCGAAAACCGCTTCACCGGCTGGTGGGATGTGGATGTGACCGAGAAGGGCGCTGCCGAAGCATTTGCCGCCGGTGAGCTGCTCAAGGCCAAGGGCATGCTGCCTACAACCGCGTTCACCTCGTTGCAGAAGCGCGCGATCAAGACGCTGCATCTGGCGCTGGAAGCCGCAGGGCGCATCTGGATTCCCGAGGACAAAGACTGGCGGCTCAACGAGCGCCACTATGGCGGGCTGACCGGGCTCGACAAGGCCGAGACTGCCGCCAAGCACGGCGACGAGCAGGTCAAGGTCTGGCGCCGCAGCTTCGATATTCCGCCGCCGCCACTCGAGGCGGGCAGCGAGTTCGATCTCGCAAGCGACCCGCGCTATGCCGGGATCGCGGTGCCGAATACCGAAAGCCTCAAGGATACGATCGCGCGCGTGCTGCCCTGCTGGGACGAGAAGATCGCCCCGGCGCTGCGGGCCGGCCACACGGTGCTGGTATCGGCGCACGGCAATTCGCTGCGCGCGCTCGTGAAGCACCTATCGGGGATTTCGGATGCCGATATCACTGGCCTCGAGATTCCGACCGGCCAGCCCATCGTCTATGAGCTGGACGACAATCTGGGCGAGATCGAGCATTATTACCTTTCGGAGCGCTAAGGCGCTCCGGCAAAGCGGGGATGCAAGGGGATGACTGAGGCCGCGCCGAAAGTCGCTATCGTGATGGGCAGCCAGTCTGATTGGGAGACCATGCAGAACGGTGCGGCCGTGCTCGAGAAACTTGGCGTGGCGCACGAGTGCCGCATCGTTTCTGCGCATCGCACGCCGGACCGGCTGGTCACCTTTGCCAAGGGCGCCGCGGCGGACGGCATTCAGGTGATCATCGCGGGCGCGGGCGGCGCGGCGCATCTGCCGGGCATGATCGCATCCATGACGCATCTGCCGGTGCTGGGCGTGCCGGTGCAGTCCAAGGCGCTCAAGGGCATGGATAGCCTGCTGTCCATCGTACAGATGCCGGGCGGCATTCCCGTTGGAACGCTGGCCATCGGCGCGGCAGGGGCGACCAACGCGGCACTGCTTGCGGCTTCGATCCTGGCGCTGGCGGATCCGGCGCTGAGCGAACGGCTTGTTGCGTGGCGCACGGCGCAGACCGCTTCGGTCGCTGAACGGCCGGTGTAAGCGGATGATCGCACCGGGCGAGACCATTGGGATTATGGGTGGCGGCCAGCTGGGCCGGATGATCGCGCTTGCGGCGGCGAACCTTGGCTATCGTTGCCACGTCTATGCACCCGAGGCAGACTCCATCGCTGCTGACGTCTGTGCGGGCTTCACCTGTGCGGGCTGGGATGATGCTGCGGCACTGGCCGGGTTTGCGGCGCAATGCGCGGTGGTGACGTACGAGTTCGAGAACGTGCCGGTGGGGCCGCTGGCGGCGCTTGGGTCCGTTGGGCTCTATCCGGGCACGAAATCGCTTCAGATTGCGCAGGACCGCGCGGCGGAGAAGCGCTTCGTCGAGGAACTGGGCGGCAGGCCTGCGCCTTGGGCCGTGGTCGATGACGCACAGGATCTGTCGGCGGCCATCGCGCGGATCGGAACCCCTGGCATCCTGAAGACCCGGCGCGACGGCTATGATGGCAAGGGCCAGTGGCGGATCATGACGCCAGCCGATGCGGATGCGCTGGACCTGCCGCAGGTGCCGCTGGTCTACGAAGGCTTTGTGCAGTTCGATGTCGAGTTTTCGGTGATCCTCGTGCGCGGTGCGGATGGCGACGTGCGCTTCTGGGATTCGGCGCAAAATGCACACAAGGCGGGAATCCTGAGTCAGTCAGTGGTGCCGGCGGGCGATGCGGTGCGCGCGCAAGTGGACGCGGCGCGCGCGCTGGCGAAGCAGGTCGCGGATGCACTGGGCCATGTTGGCGTGCTGACGCTGGAGTTCTTCGCTACCGCAGAGGGACCCGTCTTCAATGAGATGGCGCCGCGCGTGCACAATTCGGGGCATTGGACGATCGAGGGCGCGCTCACATCGCAGTTCGAGAATCATGTGCGCGCGATCTGCGGGCTGCCGCTGGGTTCGACGCAGCTGTGCGCGGCGGGCGTGGTGATGGACAACCTGATCGGCGACGAAGCGCACGACTGGCCGGCGATCCTTTCCGATCCCGCCAATCACCTGCACCTCTATGGCAAGGCGGCGGTGCGGCCCGGGCGCAAGATGGGCCATGTGACGCGGCTGGTGCTGTAGATGGGGCGTTCGATCTTCTTGATCATTGCACGTGCGAGCGATGGAACGATTGGCGACAAGGGCACGCTTGCGTGGAAATTGCCCAATGATCTCAAGCGCTTCAAGGCGCTGACCATGGGCAAGCCAATGATCATGGGGCGCAAGACCTTCGCCTCGCTGCCGGGGCTGCTGCCGGGGCGGCGGCATGTGGTGCTGACGCGCGATGCGGGCTGGTCTGCGCCGGGGGCTGAAGTGGCGCATGATGTGGCCAGCGCGCTTGCCATAGCGGGTGAGGGCGAGGTGGCGGTGATCGGCGGGGCCGATGTGCTCGCGCAGTTCGAGCCGCACGCGCAGCGCTATGAGCTGACTGAAGTGCATGGGGACTACGCCGGTGATACGCGGCTGCCCTATCCGGCGCCGCCGTGGCGCGAGGCGGCACGGGAGAGCTTTCCGGCCGAAGGCGGCTATCCGGCGCATGACTTCGTGACGTTCGAGCGGGGCGCGGTCTGATGCGCCTCCACGCCAGCGAGCCGATGCCCGAGGCCCTGCGCGGCGGTGTTATCGCGCTGGGCAATTTCGACGGGTTCCATCTGGGCCATCAGGCCGTGGCCGGAGAGGCCGTGCGCTGGGCGCGCGAGACGGGGCGGCCCGCGATCATCGCGACGTTTGATCCGCATCCGGTGCGGTATTTCAAGCCCGATGCGCCGCCGTTCCGCTTGACCACGCTGGACCAGCGCGAGGCGCTGTTCATGGCGGCGGGCGCGGACGCGATGCTGGTATTTGCCTTTGACGGCGCGATGGCGGGCATGACCGCTGATGCCTTCGTCCGCGATCTGCTGGGCGCGCAGCTTGGCGCGGCGGCGGTGGTGACGGGCGAGGATTTCACGTTTGGCCGGGCGCGTGGCGGCAATGTCGGCGTGCTGCGCGATGTGGGCGCGGAAGCGGGAATCGCGACGCGCACCGTGGGTCCGGTGCTGCTCGATGGCGAAGTCGTGTCCTCCAGCCGCATCCGTGATGCGCTGGTGGCAGGCGATCCGCAGGAAGCGGCGCGGCTGCTGACGCGGCCTTTCGCCATCAAAGGCCCGGTGCAGCACGGCGACAAAGTGGGGCGCACGATCAATTTCCCCACCGCCAACCTCGATATCGGCAGCTACTTGCGCCCGCGCTATGGCATCTATGCGGTGACCGGGCGGCTGCCGGACGGAAGCGTGCTGCAAGGCGCGGCCAATATCGGCATCCGCCCCACGTTCGATCCGCCGAAGGAATTGCTGGAGCCGCACTTTTTCGACTTCAGCGGCGATCTCTATGGGCAGGAGATCGAAGTGGCGT
>CANCET010000037.1 GCA_947375105.1 Sphingomonadaceae bacterium | reverse complement strand
GCTAGAAAGTAATCCTGCTCGACTGCCGAGCTATGAAAAACGAGTGTGTCGAAGCCAGTGCCGCCGTTGACCTTGATACCAAACGCGCCGACTGTGAAATCAATTGTGTCGTCTCCACCGCGTGCGCGAATTAGATCGCTACCGCCATTGCCATCGATCTGATCTGCATTGGCACTGCCTTTGAGAGTTTCGTCCGCAGTGGTTCCAATGATCAGCACTATCGATATCCTTTGATTTTATAAGCGTAGGATTAACGCATTTGGGTGCATTGTCAATTTACTCGATTTTTACTTGAGTGTAGTGAGTTGGCAGTCAATAGTTAGGCTGCGGACCAGGCCCAGGCCGGTGGCCTGTCCAGGCGATTCTGGCGGTGACGAAGCGTGGACGGATCATCGCGGGCGGCACTGCCAACCCTGCAGCAGTTGGATTGCGCGGCGGACGAGCACCGCGTGATCCAGCCGTTTGCGGGCGACACCTGCATCTTCATCACGCCGGGCTACAGGTTCCGCGCGATTGACGAGCTGATGACCAACTTCCACTTGCCCAAATCAACGCTGTTCATACTCGTCAGCGCGCTGATGGGGCTGGAGCGGATGCAGGCGGCCTATGCTTATGCCATTGCCAACGAATACCGCTTCTACAGCTACGGCGATTCGAGTTTGCTGCTGCCCTAGGCGGCAACCATGTCGGCCACTGCATCGAGCACGGCGAGGCGCTGCTTCTTCAGCGTTTCGAGGTGCTCGTCAGACGTCGGCTCGATCCCGGTTTCGGCGCGGTGGATGGCTTTGTCGAGCTGGTAGTAGGCGTCGCTCAGCTTCTGGAAGTGCGTGTCGGTCAGCTTGAGCGCGTGGAGCCGGGCGGCGGCTTCGGGGAAGGCGGCGGCGAGATCGTGGGCGGAATGGCTCATGGGTGGTCTCCTCTGCTTGGGTCTGCAGAGAACCTAGCAGTGCGGCGACGCCTGCGAATTGCGGTCCATCAATTCGCGAACCAGCTCCATATCAGCTTGGCGGTGAGCAGGAGGCTGGCGGTGACGAGTAGCGGGCGGATCAGCGCTGCGCCGTAGCGCGTGGCAAGCCGCGTGCCGATCATCGCGCCGACCATCGAGCCGGCGCCCATGCACAAGCCGAGCAGCCAGATGACCTGTCCGCCACACGCGAAGACGACAAGGCTGGCGGCGTTGCTGGCGAGGTTGAGCAGCTTGGTGAGGCCGGTGGCACGGGTTAGGCCGAGGCCGCGCAGGGCAACCAGCGTGGCGGCGAAGAACTGGCCGGTGCCGGGGCCGAAAAAGCCATCGTAGAAGCCGATGCTGCCCGCGACGGGAAGGTAGGCGGGTTCGGAGATGCGCGGCCGGCCCGGTGCATCGTCCATCCGGGGCGAGAGCAGGGTGTAGAGCGCGGCGCCCATCAGGAGCAGGGGGACGACGAGGCGCAGAACGTGGGCATCGAAGTGCTGGATGACCAGCGCGCCCAGGCCCGCGCCGAGGAAGGCCGCTGCTGTGGCGGGCAGGTTCGGGCGCAGCGCGAAGAGCCCGGCGCGGTGGTAGCGCGTGGTGGCGACGGTGGCGCCCATGGCCGACTGGAGCTTGTTGGTGCCGAGCATGAGATGCGGCGGCAGCCCGGCGTAGATCAGCGCGGGGAGCGTGAGCAGCCCGCCGCCGCCCGCGATGGCATCGATGCAGCCGGTGAGCACGGCAAGGCCGGTGAGCGTCGGATAGAGCCACGGGGCGAGGGTGAAAGCTTCGTGCATTTGCGCGCCATGGCGTTTGTGCGTAAGGCGCACAACCTTCCAAAGCCCGAGACTGCTGCGATGACCCGCTTTTCCTTTGCCGTCCACGCCACCGATGGCCGCGCCCGCACGGGTGCGATCACGATGAAGCGCGGGACGATCCACACGCCCGCGTTCATGCCGGTGGGAACGGCGGGCACGGTCAAGGCGATGAAGGTGGAGGATGTGGCGGCAACCGGCGCGGACATCATCCTTGGCAATACCTATCACCTGATGCTGCGCCCCGGCGCAGAGCGGATGGCGCGGCTGGGCGGGCTCCACAATTTCATGCGCTGGGACAAGCCGATCCTGACCGACAGCGGCGGCTATCAAGTGATGAGCCTGTCCGAACTGCGCAAGATCACCGAGGAAGGCGTGACGTTCGCCAGCCATATCGACGGTTCGCGCCACATGCTGAGCCCGGAACGCTCGATGGAAATCCAGCGGCTGCTGGGCAGCGATATCGTGATGGCGTTCGACGAATGCCCCCGTGCCGATGCCCCGCGCGAGGTGATGGCGCGGTCCATGCAGATGTCGATGCGCTGGGCAAAGCGCAGCCGCGATGCGTTCGATGCCGGCGGCGCGCACGCCGAAGACGCGGCACTGTTCGGCATCCAGCAGGGCGGGCTGGACGAAGCACTGCGCGGCGAGAGCGCGGGCCTGCTGCGCGAGATCGGCTTCGACGGCTACGCCATCGGCGGGCTGGCGGTGGGCGAGGGGCAGGAGGCGATGTTCGCGACGCTCGACTTCGCGCCGGGCCAGCTGCCGGAAGACCGGCCGCGCTATCTGATGGGCGTGGGCAAGCCGGATGACCTCGTCGGCGCGGTGGAGCGCGGGGTCGACATGTTCGACTGCGTACTGCCGACAAGGTCGGGGCGGAACGGGCAGGGCTTTACCTGGGATGGTCCGATCAATTTGCGCAACGCGAAGCATGCCGAGGACATGGGGCCGCTCGATGCCGAGTGCGCCTGCCCGGTTTGCGCCAAGTATAGCCGCGCCTACCTGCACCACCTGCACAAGGCGGGCGAGATGCTGGGCGCGATGCTGCTGACCGAGCACAACTTGTCGTTCTACCAGCAGCTGATGGCCGCGATGCGCGCCGCGATTGCGCAAGGGGCATTTGCGGGGTTCGCAGCGGGCTTCCGGGCGCGGTATCTGGCGAAGCGATAGGATCCCGGGAAAATCGCGCAGAACGGCCGAAAGCGGCTTTAGGGGCGGATTGACGAACGCGGGTTCAGGGATACGAGCAGCGCATCATGGATGATGTCGATGCTGTAATTACCTGGGTGGACGGGGCTGATCCAGTGCATGCGCGCAAGCGCAATGCCTACCTTTCCGATGCGAAAACGCCGCTGCACGATAACGGGATCAATCCGCATCGCTGGGTGTGCAGCGACGAACTCAATTTCTGCCTGCGCTCCATTGCCAACAACGCGCCATGGGTGCGGCGGGTCTGGATCGTCACCGACAGCCAGACCCCCGACATTGCGCCGCTGCCCGAGAATTTCGCGAGCAAGATTGCCATCGTGGATCATGCGGTGATTTTTGCCGGTTATGCCGACACTTTGCCCACGTTCAATTCGCTGTCCATCGAGACCATGCTGTGGCGCATTCCGGGGCTGGCGGAGCGGTTCCTCTATTTCAACGACGACGTGTTTCTGACAGCGCCTGTGGCTCCGGCGGATTTCTTTGGCGAGAACGGGCCGGTGCTGCGCGGGAAATGGGCCGATCATTCGGCGCTGGCAGAGTGTTCTATCGCGCGGAGCGAGGCGAGCTTGCTCAACCATTTCAATCAGATCAATGCCGCGGCCATGATCGGTTACGAGGCCGAACAGGTGTTTGAAAGCGCGCATGTCGTCCATCCCATGCTGCGGTCGGTGATGGGCGGCCTGTTTGATATTTTCGCGGACGATTGCAGGCGCAATGTCGGCTTTCGTTTCCGCGATACGGCGCAGTTTCTGCCGCAAAGCCTGCACAACCACGCGTGCCTGGCATCGGGCCATGCGAGTATTCTGGATACGCGTGATTATCTGCATGTCGCGGTGGGTGCGCTGGATCAATGGTCGGCCGCGGATGTGCACGCCTATCTGGGCGGGTCGGAGCGCCATGAAATCAAGTTTCTGTGCGTGAACGATCTGCCCGAAGTGGAGCGCAAGTTCCCCGAGGCGCGGGCGTGGATCGAAGCGGCGATTGCCTGAGGCCGGGTGCGCCGGGCAAGCAGGGCAAGCCGGTCAGGGGGGCTGGCGCAACAAAAAAGGCGGAAGGTTTCCCTTCCGCCTTTTTCGTGTCTGGTTTGAAACCGCTCGATCAGCGCGAGTAGAACTCGACGACCAGGTTCGGTTCCATCTTCACCGGGTAGGGCACTTCGTCGAGCGTCGGAACGCGCACGAAGGTGGCCTTGTCCGCCTCGGCGGCGACATAATCGGGGATGTCACGTTCGGCCAGTGTCTGGGCTTCGGCGATGAGAGCCATTTCCTTGGCCTTGGGGCCGAGGGTCAGGATATCGCCCGGGCGCACGCGGCGGCTGGCGATGTTGCACTTCACGCCGTTGACGCGGATGTGGCCGTGGCTGACGATCTGGCGGGCCGAGAAGATCGTCGGCGCGAACTTGGCGCGGTAGACGATCATGTCGAGGCGCTGTTCGAGCAGGCCAATGAGGTTCTGGCCGGTGTCACCCTTCATGCTCGCCGCTTCCTGATAGGTGCGCTTGAACTGCTTTTCGGTGACGTCGCCGTAGTAGCCCTTGAGCTTCTGCTTGGCGCGCAGCTGGATGCCGAAGTCCGACACCTTGCTCTTGCGGCGCTGGCCATGCTGGCCGGGGCCATAGGCGCGGCGGTTGACCGAGCTCTTCGGGCGGCCCCAGATGTTTTCGCCAAGACGGCGGTCAATCTTATGCTTTGATGCCTTGCGCTTCGACACAGGCGGTCCTTTCAATTTGCTATGCGATCGGCGCTGGGCCGACCTATGGGAACCAGCCTTGAGGCCGGCGTTTCGTAGACCCGGAACCGCACCATTCTCCGTAAGGAAAATGCGGCCACTGCTTCACCGGGCGTGCAGGGCCAATTGCGAAGGCGCGCCTAGACCAGCGATTGGCGGGAATGTCAAGGCCGGGCGGCCTATCCGGGCTCGCGTTTACTTTTCCCGCGGGCCGGGTTTGCGCATCAGGGTGGTGAGCACGCCGCGCATCGTGCGAACTTCGAGGTGATTCCAGCCGGGCTTGGTCAGCATCGTGCGCAAGGTGCGGTGCGTGACGTCGGCGCGGCTGTAGGGTTCGAAATAGCCGCGGGGTTCCAGCAGGCCGGTGATGTGCCCGATCAGGCCGTCGAGTTCCTCCTGCGGGGCGGGGGGGAGCAGGGGATCCTCGGCTGGCGGTTGAGTGAGGCCGGCAGAGCCCGCGTGCTTCGACCATTCGTAGGCGCACAGGATGACGGCTTGCGCGAGATTGAGCGAGGCGAATTCGGGATTGATCGGCACGGTGATGATGCTGCGGGCCAGCGCGACGTCGTCGGTTTCGAGGCCGGAGCGTTCGGGGCCGAAGACGAAGGCGGTGCCGCCGACGGCAGTGGCGGCTTCCTTGGCGGCGGCTTCGGGGGTGAGCACCGGCTTGGTGACGCCGCGCTTGCGCACCGTGGTGGCGTAGACATGCGCGCAATCGGCGACCGCCTCGGCAAGCGTCTCGAAGACTTCGGCGTTGGCCAGAACGATGTCCGCACCGGCGGCGGCAGGCCCGGCGCTAGGATTGGGCCAGCCATCGCGCGGGGCGACGAGCCGCATCCGCGTGAGACCGAAATTGAGCATGGCGCGCGCAGCCTTGCCGATGTTTTCGCCGAGCTGGGGGCGAACGAGAACGATGACCGGGCTTGTGGTCACGTGGCGCCGACCTCGCGCACCGAACTGGCGAATTCCTCGAAATCACGGGCTTCGGTGAAATCGCGGTAGACGCTGGCGAAGCGGATGTAGGCGACGCTATCGAGCTGGCGCAGGCCTTCCATGACCATTTCGCCGATCTGGCGGCTCTCGACTTCGGCATCGCCCAGCGTTTCGAGCTGGCGCTGGATGCCCGAGACGAGGCGTTCGATGCGTTCGGGTGATACCGGGCGCTTGCGGCAGGCGAGCGCGACGGACTGTTCGATCTTGGCGCGGTCGAACGGTTCGCGCCGCGCATCCGTGCCATCGCCGCTCTTCACGACCATGACTTCGCGCAATTGCACGCGTTCGAACGTGGTGAAGCGCGCGCCGCAGCCCTCGCACTGGCGGCGCCGGCGGATCGAGGTGTTGTCCTCGCTCGGCCGGCTGTCCTTTACCTGGCTTTCTTCATGGGCACAGAAGGGGCAACGCATCCGCTCTTATTTAATCCGTTGCCAGAACGCGTAACCAGCGCCGATCGCGAGGCCGAGCGGGAGCGACACGAACGGCAGCAGCGCCCCGGCGACCGCGCCGATGCCCGCGCCGACGAGGACCGGCTTGGTCGAGGGATGCGCCATGCCTTCCTTGGCCATGCCTTCGATTTCGGCCTTGGCACGCGTGGCGAAGTCGTTGTTGTCGGCCATGATTACATCTCCGGATAGATCGGGAAGCGCGCACAAAGGGCTTCAACGCGTTCACGCACGCGCTGTTCGATCTGGCCATCGCCTTCATCGCCATTGCGCGAGAGGCCATCGACGACTTCGGCGATCAGCGCGCCGATCTGCCGGAACTCGTCCTCGCGGAAGCCGCGGGTGGTGCCAGCAGGCGTGCCGAGGCGGATGCCCGAGGTGACGAACGGCGAGCGCGTGTCGAACGGGATGCCGTTCTTGTTGCAAGTGAGCCAGGCGCGGTCGAGGCCCTTTTCGGCGGCCTTGCCGGTCACGTCCTTGGGCGTGAGATCGACCAGCATCGAGTGGTTGTCCGTTCCGCCCGAGACGATACCGAGGCCGGCGTCCTTGAGGCTTTCGGCCAGCGCACGCGCGTTGGCGACGACCTGATGGGCATAGGCCTGGAACTCGGGCTTCAGCGCTTCGGCAAAGGCGACCGCCTTGGCAGCGATGATGTGGACAAGCGGGCCGCCCTGAAGGCCGGGGAACACCGCCATGTTGAACTTCTTGGCCAGCGCTTCGTCGTTGGTGAGGATCACGCCCGAGCGGGGGCCGCGCAGGCTCTTGTGCGTGGTGGTGGTGACGACATGGGCGTGCGGGATCGGCGAGGGGTGCGCGCCGCCAGCAACGAGGCCGGAGATGTGCGACATGTCGACCAGCAGGTACGCGCCGATTTCGTCAGCGATCGTGCGGAAGGCTTCCCAATCCCACACGCGCGAATAAGCAGTGCCGCCCGCGATGATGAGCTTGGGCTTGTGTTCATGCGCGAGGCGGCGAACTTCGTCCATGTCGATCTGGTGATCTTCGCGGCGCACGCCGTAGGGGATCGGCTTGAACCACTTGCCGGACATGTTGACCGGCGAACCGTGGGTGAGGTGGCCGCCCGAATTGAGATCGAGGCCCATGAAGCTGTCGCCCGGCGAAAGCAGGGCGAGGAACACGGCCTGGTTCATCTGGCTGCCCGAATTGGGCTGCACATTGGCGAAATCGCAGCCGAACAGCTGCTTGGCGCGCTCGATCGCCAGGGTCTCGACCACGTCGGCATATTCGCAGCCGCCGTAGTAGCGCTTGCCGGGGTAGCCTTCGGCGTACTTGTTGGTGAACACCGAGCCGGCTGCTTCGAGGCAGGCGAGGCTGGTGATGTTCTCGGACGCGATCAGCTCGATCTTGGTCTGCTGGCGGTGCAGTTCGTCGCGGATCGCCTTGGCGATGGCGGGATCGGATTGGGCAAGGCCCGCAGTGAAGAAGCCAGGCTTGCGGATTTCCTGTGAGGGGGCTGCAACGTTCATCAGCAGGGCTCCTTTGCAAAGGTTGGGCTGGAAAGCTTGGATACGCGGCCTTCATGGCGGCCGCCGAGAAATTCGCCTGCGAGGAAAGCCTCGATGCAGGCCTTGGCCATTTCGGGGCCGATCAGGCGCGCACCCAAGGCAATGGCGTTGGCGTTGTTGTGCGAGCGGCTGAGCGATGCCGAGAGCGGCTCGCTGACGAGCGCGCAGCGCAGCGCGGGATGGCGGTTCACCGCGATGGAGATGCCGATACCCGAGCCGCACAAGGCAACGCCGCGCTCCGCAGCGCCGGACGCGACGGCTTCGGCAAGCTTGAATCCGTAGTCCGGATAATCGACGCTGGCGGTGCTGTCTGGCCCGAGATCGAGCACTTCGTGGCCGAGGCTGGCAATATGAGCCGCGAGTTCGGCCTTGAGATCGAACGCGGCGTGGTCCGAGGCGATGGCGATGCGCATGGGCTGGCTTGTCGTCCTGCAGCGGGGGATTCGGGTGTCCACGCGCTTTAGGAGGGTTGGCCCGGCTTTGCCAGTGCGGCTGATTGCCTTAAGTGCAGTATTAGCGAGTTTTATGGAGAAGCGTTAATCCGCCAGCCGCGCCACGAGTTCCATCTGGCTGAGCGGCGCAAACGGGCGGCGGAGCAAATCGAAGGCGGCGCTGGCGGCCTGCAGCAGCGGGATCAGCGGGTGCGCTACGGCGGGGCGCGTCGCGGTGATCTTCACGAGGCCGAGCTTGCGCAGTTCCTCCAGCAGCGAGACCGACCAGAACGGGGCGCCTTGCGTGTAGCTGAAGCTTTCGGGTTCGAGCCCGCATTCGCGGCAGAGCGCTTCGAGGCTGCGGCGCTGGAACAGCACGAAATGGCGCGGGGTGTGGAAGCCGGCCCACGAACGGTGGCGGAACAGGCGCGCATCGAGCGAAGCGTAGTTGGGCGTCTTGATGAACAATTGGCCGCCCGGCTTGAGCAGGCGGCGAACCTTGGCGAGCATCGCGCGCGGATCGGAGACATGCTCGATCAGGTTCAACATGAGAATGAAATCGAATTTACCGTCCAGCTCGGCATCCTCGATGCGTCCTTGCACGAACGTATGGCCCTTGGCGCGGGCGAGCTGCGCAGCACCGGCATCGAGATCGACGACAGTGGTGCGTGTCACGCGGGGGTCGGCGCTCTTGACCATATCGAGCAGCCAGCCGCTGCCGCCGCCGATATCGAGGACGGAAAGCTCTTCCCCGGGAACCGCGCCTAGCAGGCTCTTGAAACGGCGGCGATCGAGGGCTTCCTTGATCTTCTGGACGGCCGAGGCTTTCCCGGCTCCGTACGAATAATAGTTCGCCGGATAGATCTCGCCGAGGCGGTCCACCGGCATGGGATCGATGAACAGCACGCCGCAGGGATCACAGGCGTGCCAGATCCAGCTTTCATCGCTGGTGCAGTATTCGATGTCGTGTGCTTCGGCATGGAAGCGGGTTTCGGCCTTGCCGCAGAGCGGACAGGCGGGGCGGTAGCCGGTCATTTCGGCGAGCTCGGGAAAATGGGCAGGGGCGTTCATTTCTGGCCTCTCAGCGGCGGTTGTAGAGCGCGCGGAAGGCGGCGCCGTAAGTGGTGCGGCGGGCGTCCATCGCAGGGCCCATGCCGACTCGCTCGAACACGTCCTCGAGCTGGTCGAAGCAGGTGTAGGACACGCTCGGCTCCCAGTGGTGGAGCAAGTGACGATTGAAGCCGGCGGCACCGAACAGGCGGGCGAAGGGGCCATTGCCGAACAGACGCGTGTAGGCGCCGTGATCGACCTCGCGGTAATCGACCGGGCCGCGCGCTTCGGGCGAGCGGTGTTCAAGGAGCTGGCGCAGCGCGCCGAAGAAGGGGAAGACGACGCCGACGCCAAGCGCCCAGGCCAGCGCGGCAGCCGTCCCGCCGGTGAGGAAGAGCACAGCAAGGATGGCGCAGTGCGCGGCGACGCCGCCGAGCAGGACGAGCTTGTCGCGGACCATGCCTTCGGGCTTCGCGGCGGACTGGACCTTGGCCTTGGGCGCGGTGAGGCGGGCGCGGGCCAGAAGCACTTCCGCCACGCGCCAGCCGGTCAGCGCCTTGACGATGAAGGCCCCGTCGAGCGGACGGAAATACGTGTTCTCGGCATCGCCGGTGGTACCGAAGGCGCGGTGGTGCTCGAAGTGAACACGGCGGTATTTGCGCACGCTGCTGCCGATCATCCACCCGATGCAGAGATCGCACAGGAGGTCGCTGGTCTTGCGGTTCTTCGCGAGATTGGCGTGCGCACCTTCGTGGATGAACAGCTGGATATAGGCGATCCAGAAGCCGATGCCGCCCGCGCCGAACAGCACCGCGCCGATCATGCCGAGCGGGCCGAGGCGGGCGAGCCATACCGCGCTGGCACAGGACCAGACGAGGCCGCCATAGCCGAGCGCGATATCGCGCCAGACGCGGGGGAAATCGGGAGCGAGGTCCTTGAGCAGGCGCGTGAAGGGTGTACCCTCCGCGTCGACGAGTTCCGTGCGGATCGCGGCGAAATTGGCCGAGTGATCCTCATGCGCGGTGAACTGGTGAGCGATGAACAAGGTGCCACTCCGGCTTTTGCGGGTCGTCTCGCTAATTCGTAATCAAGCTTGGTTAACAAAATCTCACTGCGGGAGAGGGTTTTGGATCGGACGAGCAAGCGGCTGGCGCTACTGGCGGCACTGATACTGGGTATCCTGCTGGGCGTGCGGGCAACGACTCCGCCAGCGCCAGTGGGGGCGGGCGCGCCGCCTGAGGTCTTTGCTGCCGGACGTGCCATGGCTGATGTGCGCGCGATTGCAGCCCACCCGCACCTTGCAGCATCGCCCGAAAATGCGGCAGTGCGTGCGCACATCGCGCGGCGGATGCGCGCGCTGGGGATGGACGTTCAGGAGACGCCGTTCACCGCGCCGCCGCCAAGCGCCAAGCGGCTGGCGTGGTGGAGCGGGAAGGACGATCCGGCGCCCAGGCTGACCAACGTGATCGGGGTGCTGCCAGGCAGGGATCGCAGCTTGCCCGCCGTGTTGCTGATGGCGCACCACGACACCGTGGGCGGATCGCCCGGCGCTGCGGACGATACGGCGGGGGTTTCGGCGCTGCTGGAGGCGGCGCGTGCGGTGCGCAGCCAGGGGCAGCCGGCGCGCGACCTGATCGTGTTGATCACAGACGGCGAGGAACTGGGGCTCGACGGGGCGCACCAGTTCTTCACCGCCGACCCGCTGCGCGCGCATGTCGGCGCGGTGATCAATGTCGAGGCGCGCGGGGGCGGGGGGCGGACGACCATGTTCGAGACCTCGGCCGATAACGGCGCGGCGATTGCGCGCGCGGCAGCGGCGATTGCGCATCCCGCAGGTTCGTCGCTCGCGGTGTTCATCTACAAGGTGTTGCCCAACGATACCGACCTGACCGAGACGCGCGGCGGGCCTTATACCACCTACAACTTCGCGTTCATCGGGCGGCCGCAGCTGTATCATTCGCCCAAGGCAGTGCCCGATGCGCTCGATCAGGGCGCGCTGCAGGACATGGGCGCGCAAGTGCTGGACCTGACGCGCGCGCTGCTGGTGGCGGGGCCGCTGCCGCCCCGCGCGCCGGATGTGGTGTTCTTCGATCTCTTCGGTTTCGCGCTGGTGGTCTATCCCGCATGGGCGGGGTGGGCGATGCTGGCGGCGGCAGCGGCGGGGCTTGCCGTGGCCGTGCGGCGCGGAGGCGGCATCAGGGACTTGGCCGGCGGCGCGGGGCGGATGCTGGCGCTGATCGTGCTGGGGGCGCTCGTGCTGTGGGCGGTGAACCAGCTTTCGCTCGGCGGGGGGAAGCCCAATTACTACGACCGGCTGGCGGCGATCCCGCGGCTGGAGATCATGGCGCTGGCCGGAGGGCTGGCGGCGTGGCTGCTGACACTGGGGGCATGGAAGGTGAAGCCCGCAGGGCTGGTGGGCGCGGTGCTGCCGCTCTTCGCGCTGGGGCTGACGGTGCAGGCGCTGGCGCCGACGGCAGCTTATGTGGTGGTGTTGCCGGTGATGCTGGCGGCCTTGGCGATGGCGGCTGGGGAAGGGCTGGCCGGACGGTTGGTGTCACTGGTGACGGCGGCGCTGGTGCTGGGCTACATGATCTCACTGGGCCACTTCGTGATGCAGGGCGTGGGGCCGGGGCTGCCGGAAGCAGCGATGCTGCCGCTTGCCATGACGACTGCCGTGCTGCTGCCGCTGTGGGAGGGCGTTTCCGCCCGCACCGCGCGGCTGGCGGCGGCGGCCTTGCTGGTGCTGGCATTGGGCACCGCGCTGACGGTGCGGCTTGATCCGTTGGCCGATACGGTGCCGGTCTATAGCGCGGACAAGTGAGCACCGTTGCAACACATCGGTCCTGCCTGTAGCGGCGCTATGGAATATAACATTCGGAAAGATGGATGGCCCAGAACGAGGTCTTGATTGCGGGTGGCGGGATTGGCGGGCTGATCCTGGCGCTGACGCTGCACCAGATCGGCGTGCGCTGCACGGTGCTCGAAAGCGTGCGCGAGCTGAAGCCGCTGGGGGTGGGGATCAACCTGCAGCCCAATGCAGTGCGCGAACTGGAAGACCTCGGCATTGGCGAGGCGGCGCTGGACGCGGTAGGCATTCCGGCACGCGAGTGGGCGCTGGTTGGGCTCAACGGCAAGGACATCTATGCCGAAGCGCGCGGCAAGCTGGCGGGCTACCGGTGGCACCAGTATGCGGTGCACCGGGGGCATTTCCATATGCTGCTCTACCGGACGGTGCTGGAGCGGCTGGGGCCGGATTCGGTGCGGCTGGGTAGCAAGGTGAGCGGCTACCGCAAGGAAGCTGATGGCGGCGTGACGGCGCTGGTCGAGCGGGCGGATGGCACGAGCGAGGAGCTTTCGGCCAAGCTGCTGATTGGCGCGGACGGCATCCATTCTGCGATCCGCGCGCAGATGCATGCCCTACAGCCGCCGATCCACTGGGGCGGCACGATCATGTGGCGCGGCACCGCGCGCGGCGTGCCGATCCGCAGCGGTTCTTCATTTGTGGGGCTGGGCACGAGCCGGCACCGCGTGGTGCTCTATCCGATCTCGCACCCGGATGCCGACGGCCTCGCGGACATCAACTGGATTGCCGAGCAGACGTTTGATGCGAGCCATGACTGGACGAAGGCGGGCTGGTTCAGGCCGGTGGGGCTTTCCGAATTTGCGCATGAGTTCGAGGGATTTGTCTATGACTGGCTTGACCTGCCGGCGCTGCTGGCGGGATCGGACGTGGCCTATGAAAACCCGATGATCGACCGCGATCCGCTGCCGACATGGGCGGACGGGCCAGTCCTGCTCATCGGCGATGCAGCGCATCCGATGTATCCGACGGGCTCCAACGGCGCCTCGCAGGCGATCATCGATGCGCGGGTGCTGGGGCGGATCATGACGCAGCAGGGGGTGAATGCGGGGGCGCTGGCGGCGTTCGATGCCGAGCTGTGCGGCCCCATCGGCGCGGTGGCGATGCGCAACCGGGGGGCGGGGCCGTTTGGCTTGCTCAACATGGTGGACGAGCGCTGCGGCGGGCAGTTCGATGATATCGACGCGGTGATCCCGGCCGAGGAGCGCGCAGGCTTCATGCTCGCCTACCAGAAGGCGGCGGGCTTCGCGAAGGAGCAGCTCAACGCCGCGCCGCCGACGATCCCGGCAGGGGCGAGGGTTTTGGCATGACGATAGCGCTGGAACATGTCTGCGATCTGGTGGTCGAGCTTTCGCCGCCGCACGAAATGGGTGCGGCGCTTGCGGGCACGCGGCGGATCATCCCGATTGTCGGCGGCACGGCGCGCGGCGCGCGGATCAATGGCCGCATCCTCAATGTGGGCGCCGATTGGCAGACGGTGCAGGCCGGCGGCGTGGCGCAGCTTGACGCGCGCTATGCGATTGAAACGGATGATGGCGCTGTGATCGAAGTGGTGAGCCAGGGCATCCGGCATGCCTCGGCGGAGGTCGCGGCGCGGATCGTGGCGGGGGAGGCGGTGCCGCCTTCGGAATACTACATGCGCACCGCGATCCGGCTCGACAGCGGGCATCCGGACTATGCGTGGGTGGCGCGCTCGATCTATGTCGCGGATGGCGGCAAGGTGGGGGACACCGTGCGGCTGGCGGTTTGGCGGGTGGGGTAGGCTGGACCGGCTAACCCGGATGGGTTTCCGTGTGCCGCTTGCTGCTATCGTGCTTGGCGATGTGGGCCGTGAGCTCGTCGATCATCTGCTTTTGCAGCTGCGGGGCGATGGCCATGATGTCCGCCATGGAACGCTTGTTGGCCTCCATTACATCGGGATCGCGCATGACGGTGGCGCTTCTGGAAAAGAAGCGCTGCCCGGCGGGCGTGCCGACGAAGGCGCGGATCTGCGTGAGATCGTCGAAGCTGAACTGCCGGGCATAGGCGCGTTCCATCGCGGCGAAGAGTTCGGGCAAACGCCCGTTCATTTTCGTGGTCATCTCGGCGTACATCCGATCGATGCCGCGGCCGATGATCGCATCTGTTTCCCGGTCACCGGTTCCGGTCATTTTCGACATGGAGTCCCGCATCTGTGACCGAATCGCATCCATGATGCTGGAGAACATCGCGGGGCGCGTCGCAGGCGGCATGCCGATTTCGAGAATCTCGTGCGCGAGGGCGATGGACTTCGGATCAAGCTGCGGCGCTTCGTTCGCGGGCACCGCAACCTGCTCCGGCGCCGGCGCAGGCTCTGGCACAGGTCCTGCCTGCGCCAGTGCCGGGTTTGCCCCCGCCAATGCTGCGGCGAGGAGAGCCGCGCGGATCACTGATCGAGGAACGAACGCATTTTCCGCGAACGGCTCGGGTGCTTGAGCTTGCGCAGCGCCTTGGCTTCGATCTGGCGGATGCGCTCGCGGGTCACCGAGAACTGCTGGCCGACTTCCTCGAGCGTGTGATCGGTGTTCATGCCGATGCCGAAGCGCATGCGCAGCACGCGTTCCTCGCGTGGGGTGAGGCTGGCGAGGACGCGGGTGACGGTTTCCTTGAGGTTGGCCTGAATGGCCGCGTCCACCGGGATCACCGCGTTCTTGTCCTCGATGAAATCGCCGAGGTGGCTGTCTTCCTCGTCGCCGATTGGCGTTTCGAGGGAGATCGGCTCCTTGGCGATCTTCATCACCTTGCGGACCTTTTCGAGCGGCATCGACAGACGCTCGGCCATTTCCTCCGGCGTCGGCTCGCGGCCCTGCTCGTGCAGGAACTGGCGGCTGGTGCGCACCAGCTTGTTGATCGTCTCGATCATGTGGACCGGGATGCGGATCGTGCGCGCCTGATCGGCAATCGAACGCGTGATCGCCTGCCGGATCCACCACGTGGCATAGGTGCTGAACTTGTAGCCGCGGCGGTACTCGAACTTGTCGACCGCCTTCATCAGGCCGATGTTGCCTTCCTGAATGAGATCCAGGAACTGCAGGCCGCGGTTGGTATACTTCTTGGCAATCGAGATAACGAGCCTGAGGTTCGCCTCGACCATTTCCTTCTTGGCGATGCGCGCCTCGCGCTCGCCCTTCTGGACCATGTTGACGATGCGGCGGAACTCACCCAGCGACATGCCGGTGGCGGCCGCGATATCGGCGATTTCGGCGCGGATGCGCTCGACCGGATCGGCTTCGTTGGCGGCAAAGGCAGCCCACTTCTTGTCGCGGTTCGCCAGCGTCTGCAGCCAGCCTTCATCAAGCTCACGCCCGACGTAGTGATCGAGGAAGTCCTTGCGCGGCACCTTGTGGCGTTCTGCCAGGCGCAGCATCTGGCCGCCGAGCGTGGTGAGGCGGCGGTTGAAGGCGTAGAGGTTGTCGACCAGATATTCGATCTTGGTCGCGTGGAACTGCACGCTTTCGACTTGCGCCGTCAGGTCTTCGCGCAGCTGCTGGTATTCGGTTTCCTTGGCGGCGGGGAAATCATTGCCCGCACCCAGCGCATTGAGCCGCGCGGCCTGAATCTTTTCGAAGGCGCGGAACAGGCCGGTGATGTGGGCGAACTTCTCGAGCGCTTCGGGCTTGAGCTGCGCTTCCATCTGCGCGAGGCTGAGGGTGTTGTCCTCTTCCTCTTCCTCGGCCGGGCGCTTGGCGCGGCGCTCGGTGAGCTCGTCGTCCTCGTCCTCGGCCGCCTCTTCCTCCTCGACGTCCTCTTCTTCCTTGAAGGTCGGACCCGCTGTGGCTTCGGTGATTTCGCCGTCACCGGATTCCTCGCCGTCCTCGGAAAGGTTCTCGGGCTGCGGTTCCTTCGAAAGCATCGCGTCGAGATCGAGGATCTCGCGCAGCTGCATTTCGCCGGCGTTCAGCGCTTCGGACCACTGGATGATCGCGTGGAAGGTGATCGGGCTTTCGCACAGGCCCAGAATCATGGTGTCGCGCCCGGCTTCGATGCGCTTGGCGATGGCGATTTCGCCCTCGCGGCTCAGCAGCTCGACCGCGCCCATCTCGCGCAAGTACATGCGCACCGGATCATCGGTGCGTTCGATGGTTTCCTTGCGCTTGGAAACGAGGTCCGGGCGTTCGTCGACCTGTTCGGCCTCGTCGGCTTCGTCCTCGGCAGCCTTGTCTTCCGGATCGACCGCATCATCGTCGTTCTCGACGATATTGACGCCCATTTCCGAGATCGCGGCCATGATGTCCTCGATCTGGTCGGCGGACATCTGATCCTGCGGCAGGGCCTCGTTCAGCTCGTCCACCGTGATGATCCCGCGCCGCTTCGCGCGGGCGATGAGCTTCCGGATGGAAGCATCGTTGAGATCGATCAGCGGTGCATCGCCGGTGTCAGTCGTATCGTTGGAAGCCATCTAATCCCGGTACCATCTGTTTGAGCCGGACCGTGCTGGCAGACCGGCTCGCTAACATGCTTGTATTATAACGCTGAGCGAGTTCTCGCCATCTGCCTCAATTGGTCTGATAAGGCTAGCTTGCGCTGACGCAATCTCTCTTTCTCGTTTTCGTTTTCAACAGTGAGTTCCGCCTGGTAGCGGCGATTCGCCTCTGCAAGCGCATCATCCACAAGGGGCATCTCCACCAGAAGCGACATCGCTCCGGCAAGAATCGCTTCGTCCACCCCTGCATCCGAGAAGAGACCGAAGGTCGTCTTGCCCAAACTCGCCGTTGACGGGAACGTTATCTGCCGTTTGCCGGATATGGTCTCGATGTCACGCTTTTCAATGGTGCCAAAGGAATTTGCCAGCTCCAGCAAAGCATCGACGTGCGGCCTCAGCGCATCGGTTGGCGTCAGGCGTACCAGCAACTCGGCATACTGCGGAATAAGGTCGGGTCGCTGCGCCAGCGCGGCAACGACGGCGGCCAGCAATGGTCCGATCTCGCCGGTGCCGACTCGTTGCAATTTTGCCTTGCTCACCTCGTCGATGGGCGGCGGGGCGGGCTGCCACGGCCCCTTGCGGCCGCCCGGTGCCGAGGCCCGTTGCTGGGGCTGAAAGGCGGGCCGCTCACGCTGCGGATAAGCGAGCGCACCGAACCGGTCGTTGAGGTCGCGGCGGTAGAGCCCCTTGATGTCGTTGTCGCCGATGGTTTCGACGTGCGCCATCAGGCGGGCCTTCAAGCCGGCCTTGTCTTCGGGCGTGGCGAGCGGCCCGGCCATGCGCTCGATATCCCACAGCACCTCGACCATCGGGCGTGCGGCGGCGAGGACCGCTTCCATCGCGGCGACGCCCTGCTGCTTGATGAGATCATCGGGATCGAGCCCGCCGGGCAGGACCGCAATGCGCAGCGAATGGCCGGGGCGCAGCAGCGGCAGCGCGCGGATGATGGCGCGCGCCGCGGCGCGCTGGCCGGCGGCATCGCCATCGAAGCACAGCACCGGCGTCTCGGTCATGCGCCAGAGCCGCTCGATCTGATCTTCGGTGAGCGCGGTGCCAAGCGGGGCGACCGCCTCGCCGATCCCTGCGGCCGCCAGCGCGACGACGTCCATATAGCCTTCGACCACGACCACCCGGCCGGACTGGCGGCTGGCCGGCGCAGCGCGGTGCAAGTTGTAGACCGTGCGGCCCTTGTCGAACAGCGGCGTATCCGGCGAGTTCAGGTACTTCGGCGCGTCCGTTTTGGTCTTGTCGAGGATGCGGCCGCCGAACGCGATGACGCGGCCGCGCGGATCGCAGATGGGGAGCATGAGCCGCCCGCGGAACCGGTCGTAGGGATCGCGGCCTTCGACCACGATGCGCAGGCCTGCCTCGATCAGCATGGCCTCGGGGAACTGCGAGAGCGCCTCTTTCAGCGCGGTGCGGCTATCGGGCGCATAACCGAAGCCGAAATCCTTGACGGTTGCGGCGGGAAACCCGCGCGAAGCGAGATAGGCGCGGGCTTGCGCGCCCTGATCCTCGGCCAGGCTTTGCACGAAGAACGCCTGCGCGGCGGCCATCACATCGTGGAGCGACTTCTGTTCTTCGGCGCGGCGGGCGGCGCGCGGATCGGGCGCAGGGACTTCCATGCCCGCGCTCGCCGCGAGTTCCTTCACGGCATCGAGGAAGGGCAGGCCCTGATGATCGGTCATCCAGCGGATGGCATCGCCATGCGCGCCGCAGCCGAAGCAGTGGTAGAAGCCCTTCTCGTCGTTGATCGTGAAGCTGGGCGTCTTTTCGTTGTGAAACGGGCAGCAGGCCTTGAACTCGCGCCCCGCCTTCTGGACGCGCACGCTCCGCCCGATCAGCGCGGAAAGCGAGACGCGGGTGCGCAGTTCATCGAGCCATTGGGGGGTTAGGGACACGGGGCGTTCATCGCTGTTCGTGGCTGGCCTTGTGCAGTGTGTCTCGACTTCGCTCGACACGAACGGTGGTTATTGCGGGCAGGCTACACTGAAACCCATTTCCCGTTCGCGTCGAGCATCGTCGAGATGCATCTGCGAGTCAGCCCAGCGCCGCCTTCACCAGCCCGCTGGCCTTGCCCATATCGAGCTGGCTGCCGTGGCGGGCCTTGAGGGCGGCGACGACTTTGCCCATGTCCTTCATGGACGATGCGCCGAGTTCGGCCTTGATCGCCTCGATGGCGGCTTTCGTGGCGTCCTCGCTCATTTGCTCGGGCAGGAATTCCTCGATCACGGCAAGCTCGGCCTGTTCGACATCGGCGAGTTCCTGGCGGCCGCCCTCCACGTAGAGCGCAATCGATTCGCGGCGCTGCTTGGCCATCTTCTGCAGCACATCGACCACCAGCACGTCGTCATCCGGCGCGGCAGAGGAAGTGCGCAGTTCGATTTCCTTGTCCTTCAGCTTGGCGAGAATGAGGCGCACCGCGGCGAGGCGGGGCTTGTCGCCGGCCTTCATGGCTGTGATCTGGGCGGCCTTGATCAAATCGCGGATCATGGGATTCGGTTTCCTGTGGATGGAGCGCCGGTCTGCGGCGCGAAAGGCTGTGACTTAGGCGAAAGTTTCTGCCTTCGCTAGGTTGACGGGAGGGGGCGAGGGGCCTAGCGACCGAGCCTTAGCGACATCGCCAGAACCTTGCCTACGGAGCGCCCCTACTATGGCCGACCCCGCCACCTTGCACGCGCCCAAACCAGCTGGGGCGACCGGCTGTCTTGTGCTGGCAGATGGATCGGTCGCGTGGGGCCGCGGCTTTGGCGCCGCCGGAAAGGCCGTCGGCGAAGTGTGCTTCAACACCGCGATGACGGGCTATCAGGAAGTGCTGACGGATCCTTCCTATGCCGGGCAGGTGGTGACTTTCACGTTCCCGCATATCGGCAATGTCGGCACCAATCCCGAAGACATGGAAAGCCACGATGTGCCCGGTGCCATCGGCCTTGTGGTGCGCGAGGACGTTACCGATCCCGCCAACTTCCGCAGCGTGGAGCCGCTTCAGGCGTGGCTTGCGGCGCGCGGCAAGATCGGCCTTTCGGGGATCGACACCCGCGCGCTGACGCGGCGGATCCGGACGCTCGGCGCGCCCAATGCGGTGATCGCGCATGATCCCGATGGCGAGTTCGATATTCCGGCGCTGATTGCCGAAGCGCAGGCTTGGCCGGGCCTTGAAGGCATGGATCTGGCCCGTCTGGTCAGCCGCGAGGAGCAGGCCGAATGGCAGGGTTCGATCTGGCATCTGGGTGAGGGCTACACGCTGCCCACCGGTACTGGCCGCCCCCATGTCGTAGCGGTGGATTACGGCGCGAAGGACAATATCTTCCGCAATCTGGTGCGTGCCGGGGCGGATGTGACAATCGTGCCGGCGGAGACTTCGCTGGAGACGGTGCTGGCGCTGAAGCCGGCGGGCGTATTCCTTTCGAACGGGCCGGGCGATCCGGCGGCGACGGGCGCGTATGCGGTGCCAGTGATCCAGGGGCTGCTGGAGCGTGATGTGCCGGTGTTTGGCATCTGCCTTGGCCACCAGATGCTGGGCCTCGCAGCGGGCGCGAAAACCACCAAGATGCACCAGGGCCACCGCGGCGCGAACCATCCGGTGAAGCGCCATGCCGACGGTGTTGTCGAGATCACCTCGATGAACCACGGCTTCGCGGTGGATAATGCGTCGCTGCCCGAGGGCGTGGAGGAGACGCATGTCTCGCTGTTCGATGGCTCGAACTGCGGGATTTCGATTGGCGGCAAGAAAGCGTTCGGCGTGCAGTATCACCCTGAGGCGTCGCCGGGGCCGCAGGACAGTTTCTATCTGTTCGAGAAGTTTGTGGGGATGTTGGGGTGAGGGCCGAACGGCGCCTCCTCCTTTGCCGCGCGGCTGCCGTGCTGGTGCTGGCTGCCGTGCCGAGCGGCGCATGGGCCGATGCGCCAGCGTCCGGTTGGGTCGTCGGCAAAACGGCGGACTCGCCGGCCGCGATGGTGCGCACGCTTGAAGGCGTGACCATCGACTACCATCTCGTACCCGACGATTATGACGTGATGAAGGTGTCAGTGTCGCCCTGTGGCAGCGGCAGTGATCAGCCGTGGTACATCAAGGACAGCCTTTCGCCGCCGGGCGAAACGAGCGCCGAGCGCCTCGCCTTTCTGCGCAAGAACGTGCTGGAAGGTATTCATAACGCCCGGCTCAATTGCCCCGTTCCCGATGGCATCGAAGACCGCCTTCTTGAAGGTTTCGATGCTGCCTATGCTCAATTTGAGAAACTGAACCCCGATGCCCAAACGCACTGACATCTCCTCGATCCTGATCATCGGCGCTGGGCCGATTGTCATCGGCCAGGCTTGCGAGTTCGATTATTCGGGCACGCAGGCGGTCAAGGCGCTGAAGGAGGAGGGCTACCGCGTGGTCCTCGTCAATTCGAACCCCGCCACGATCATGACCGATCCGGACATGGCGGACGCGACCTATGTCGAGCCGATCACGCCCGAAATCGTGGCCAAGATCATCGCCAAGGAGCGCCCCGATGCGGTGCTGCCGACGATGGGCGGGCAGACCGCGCTGAACACCGCGCTGGCGCTCGCGAACGACGGCACGCTGGAGAAGTACGGCTGCATCATGATCGGCGCGGACGCCGAGGCCATCGACAAGGCCGAGGACCGCATGAAGTTCCGCGATGCGATGGACAAGATCGGGCTCGAATCCGCTCGCTCCGGCATCGCGCATACCGTCGATGAAGCGCTTGCCGTGCTGGAACGCACCGGGCTGCCCTCGATCATCCGGCCGAGCTTTACGATGGGCGGCACCGGCGGCGGGATTGCCTACAACAAGGACGAGTTCGTCAAGATCGTGCGCGGCGGGCTCGAAGCTTCGCCGACCACCGAGGTGCTGATCGAGGAATCGCTGCTCGGCTGGAAAGAGTACGAGATGGAGGTGGTGCGCGACCGCAAGGACAACTGCATCATCATCTGCTCGATCGAGAACGTCGATCCGATGGGCGTGCACACCGGCGATTCGATCACCGTCGCCCCGGCGCTGACGCTGACCGACAAGGAATACCAGATCATGCGCAATGCATCGATCGCGGTCCTTCGGGAAATCGGCGTTGAAACAGGTGGTTCCAACGTGCAGTTCGCAGTCAACCCGAAGGACGGGCGGCTGATCGTGATCGAGATGAACCCGCGCGTTTCGCGGTCATCGGCGCTGGCATCCAAGGCCACCGGCTTTCCGATTGCCAAAGTCGCGGCCAAGCTGGCGGTCGGTTACACGCTCGACGAGATCATGAACGACATCACCGGGGCGACCCCGGCGGCGTTCGAGCCGACGCTGGATTATGTCGTCACCAAGATCCCGCGCTTTGCCTTTGAAAAGTTCAAGGGCGCGGAGCCGCTGCTCGGTACGGCGATGAAGTCCGTCGGCGAAGTCATGGCGATTGGCCGAAATTTCCAGGAATCGATGCAGAAGGCGCTGCGCGGGTTGGAAACGGGCCTTGATGGCTTCAATCGCGTGGTGGAACTGGAAGGCGCGACCCGCGATCAAATCGTGGCGGCGCTGAGCCGGGCGACGCCCGAGCGGCTGCTGGTGATCGGGCAGGCCTTCCGCGAGGGGCTTTCGGTCGACGAGATCCACGCCGTCACCAAGTACGAGCCGTGGTTCCTGCGCCAGATCGAGGCAATCATCGCCGAGGAAGCGAAGATTGCGGATGAGGGGCTGCCGATTGATGCGGCGGGCCTGCGGCGGCTCAAGTCCATGGGCTTTTCGGACAAGCGGCTGGCAACGCTGGCGGTCCGTTCGGTCGGTGTGGCGGGCGGCATGGCGGAGACGACCGCGCGACGCTCGGGCCTGATCCACGATGTGCTGAACGCAATGGCGGGCGCGACGAGCGAGGAAGAAGTGCGCGCGTTGCGCCACAAGCTGGGCG
>CANCET010000036.1 GCA_947375105.1 Sphingomonadaceae bacterium | reverse complement strand
GCACCGCTATCGTTCGTTTGCCCGAAGACCATATCCAAAGGAAGCGGTTCAGCAATGGAGATGGAGGTCAGATCAACAGGATCGACGGCAATCACTACGCTATCCGTCGGAACCGGATCAACCTCTGCAATCATGTTAACCATTTCGACCCCCACTGTACCCTCCACTTTTTGCTCTCAATCCATCAATTCGAAGACATTTTGACAGCGATTCGGTGTTAATTATCCGGATCGGACAAATTTACTATCGCGACATCCACTTATTCATTCGGCGCATGAACGCTTTGTGAATGATCGGTTCAGGTTGACCGAAGGGGCGAGAGGCTCGCGCGGCGGCGGCGATTGGGCTATGAGCGCGCCATGACGCAGTTTCTGATCGTGTTCGCGACGGTGTGGGCGATGGAGTTCATCGCCTGGAGCAGCCACAAATATGTGATGCACGGCTTCGGCTGGGCATGGCACCGCGACCACCACGAACCCCATGACGGATTTTTCGAGCGCAACGACCTTTACGCAGTGGTCGGCGCGGCGATGTCGATCAGCGGTTTCATGCTGGGCAGTCCGCTGATCGCGGGGGCGAACGCGTGGTGGCCGGCGACATGGATCGGGGTGGGCGTGCTGATCTATGGAATCATCTATACGCTGATCCACGATGGGCTGATCCACCAGCGCTGGTTCAAATATGTGCCGCGCAAGGGCTACGCCAAGCGGTTGGTGCAGGCGCACAAGCTGCACCACGCGACGATCGGCAAGGAAGGCGGGGTGAGCTTCGGCTTCATCATCGCGCTTGATCCAGCCAAGCTGAAGCAGAACTTGCGCAAGCAGCGCGAGGCGGGGATCGCCGTGGTGCGCGAGGCGGTGGACTAGCACCGGATTGCGTTATGATCGGCCGCTACTCGTTGCGGGTCCAGATCCAGCTGCCGGAAAGCGCCATCACCGCGAGGGGGATAAGGACCCAAGGCCAGCCGGCGGTGAAGGCGGTGACCATGACCGAGACGGCCATGGCGATGAGCGCAGCCCATTTGGCGCGGCGCGGGATGGCGCGGCGCTGGCGCCAATCAAGCAACAGCGGCCCATATGTCGGGTGATCGAGCAAGCGCTGCTCCCACACCGGATTGCCACGCGCGAAACAGAACAGCGCGAGCAGCAGGAACGGCACGGTGGGAAGCAGCGGCAGGACCGCGCCGACCGCGCCGATGCCGACGAACATCAGGCCGGCCACGGTCCAGAGCCGGCGTTTCATCTTATCCCGCGATCCGCGCCGCGTGTTCGCGCACAAGGGCGATCATGTTGGGCACGCCTTGCGTGCGATTGCTGGAGAGTTGATTCTTCAGGTCGAACGGGGCGAGGCGTGCAGCGATATCGGTATCGGCCACCACTTGGGCAGGCTGGTCCTGCACTGCGGCAAGAACGAGCGCGACGATGCCCTTGGTGATCGCGGCGTTGCTGTCAGCGAGGAAATGCAGCGCATCGCCGTTCCCGGCGACGGGATAGACCCAGACGCTGGCGGAGCAGCCGCGCACGAGCGTGGCGTCGGTCTTCAGCGCATCGGGCATGGGTTCCAGCTTGCGGCCGAGATCGATCAGCAGCCGATAGCGTTCGTCCGCGTCGAGGAATTCATATTCTTCAAGGATGTCGTCGAGCTGGCTCATGGGGCGCGGACATAGCGGATCGGGCCGTGTGGGCAAGCGGGTAGAAGGGACGTCAAATGTACCCCTCCGTGAGCCCTCCGGGCCGCCGCCTCCCCATTTTGCCGAAGGGACAAACGGGGAGGTGGCCCGCCGCAGGCGGGTCGGAGGGGTAATGGTCAGAGATCGACGCCTGCCGCGATAGCTTCGAGCTTGCGCAGGCGTTCCTTGATGTCGCTGAGGTCGATCATGCCGAGTGCGTGGCCTGTGCCGTTTTCCGAAGGACGTGCAAGATGGGCACGCTGGAGATCGAGCCAGCCGTTCCACGCGGTGAGCGCGGTGCGGGCGAGGATTGCAAGGCCGACGAGCGTGGCGGCGGCAAGGACGGCAGCTGTCGTGAAAGGCATGACGCGTTCCTTCCGGGCGATCAATGTTCGCGCAGGGCTTCGATATCCTGCGCGAGGCGGTTGGTGTTGCGCTCGTCGGTCAGGATGCGTTCGAGCACTTCGACGCGCTTCCTCAGTTCGATCACTTCACGTTCGAGCGCGGGCGATGCCGGCTTGGCGAGATCGCGCAGTTCTTCAAGCGGGTGGCCAAGGCCGGCGCGGTAGCGAGCGCCCCGCATCTGCGCAAAGGCGATGATGGCGACGATTGCGACAATGGCACTCCAGAAAGTCATGGCCGGGCACTCATCTTGGGATCTTCAGGCATGTTGGCATCCTCAGGCATCTTGGCATCCTCAGGTTGTCAGTTGGCGGCGGTACGCAGGTCTTCGATCTCGCCGGCAAGCGCGGCGACTTGCTGCCCTTCGCGATCAGTGGCGATGCGTTCCAGCACCCGCACGCGCTGCTCCAGCTTCTGGGCCTGACCGGCAAAGTGGGCGGCCTGCTCGGCGCTCTCCTTGGCGGCGAGTTCAAGCGCGCGTTCCTTGAAGGCAAGGCGGCGCTTGTAGACATCGGCGATGACGCCGAGGACGGAGACGACGCCAATCATCAGCGCGGCAAAAGCGATTGCATCAGCGGCGTTCATTGCTTGGTACTCCTTGCAGCATCCGGCGTGCGCAGCGCCTCGATCTGGCTGGCAACATCGTAGCTCTTGTCGGTGACGATGGCTTCAAGCGTGCGTACCCGTTCCTCAAGCGCCTGGGCGCGTGCGGCGGCCTGGGCGTTGGTTTCGGTAAGCGACTTGGCGCGGATTTCCTCGATCTTGCGCTGGTGCTGGGTCCAGATCGCGAAGATCGGGATCGACAGCCCAAGGATCGGGATCAGCAGGGCGAGTGTGCCGTTATCCATTGGTATTTCCCCCCAGGGAAGGCTTCGGCTTAGCGCAGCTTCTCGATTTCAGCCGAGAGGCGCGGATTGCCCGAGACGTAGAACTGCTCGACCTCGGCAAGGCGGCGGTCGATATCGCGGAAGGTGCTGCGCACTTCCCGCGCGGTGCGGGCCGGCGACTGGCGCACGCCCTGCCAGAACTTCTGCTCATCCCGGTCCGCATAGAGGCTGGGCGGCTTCTTGTCGGCAAGGAAGCCCAATGCGAAGTAGATCAGGAACGGCCAGCCCATCGAGCAGGCAAGGACGAGGAAGCCGATGCGGACCCACAGGACGTCGATCCCGGTGTAATCGGCAATCCCGGAGCAGACCCCCATGAACTTGCCATTGACCTTGTCGCGATAGAAGCGGGTGTGCTGGGGCTGGTTGCTCATTTGGAAGTCCCCCTTTGCTGCGCGACCAGACGGTCCAGTTCGCGCAATTTCTGATTGTCGCTCTCGAGGTCGGGGATGATCCGACCGGGGCGGAATTCGGGATTGTCGGCGGCGACGAGGCGCTCGACAGTGTCCATGCGTTCATCGAGCCGGCGGGCAAGCTGGTAAAGTTCCTCCAGCAGCGCCTCGTCCCCCGAGGTCAGCGTGGCGGCAGTCTTCCACCGGGTGATGTAGTGCAGCACGACCCACGGCAGGCCGACGAAGATGCCAAGGATGGCAACGATCGGAACAACAACGTCTTCCATGGCTCAGCCCTCCTTCTTCTCGGCCTGGCCCAGCGCGCGCTTCATCGCCTCAAGCTCCTCGTCGACCTTGTCCTGCCCCGCCAGCGCGGCGATTTCGTCCGCGAGGTTCGGCTGCTGGCCATCGGCGAGGCTGAGCGCATCGGCACGGCCTTCGGCGTAATCGACGCGGCGTTCGAGCTGGTCGAAGCGCGAGAGCGCCTCGTCCACGCGTTCGCTGGTCATCAGGGTGCGCAGGCGGACGCGGTTTTCGGCGCTTTCGAGGCGGGCGGCAATCGCGGTCTGGCGGCTGCGAGCTTCGCGCAGGCGTGTCTGGAGCTTTTCGATGTCGATCTCGTAGGCACGCATCGAATCGTCGAGCACCTTGATCTCGCTCGCAAGCTGCACGCCCATGTCCGTAGCCTTGTTCTTTTCGACGAGCGCGGCGCGGGCGAGGTCCTCGCGGCCCTTGGAGAGGGCGAGCTGGGCCTTGTCCGCCCAATCGGCCTGGAGCCGATCAAGCTTCGCGACGTGGCGGGCCATTTCCTTCTGATCGGCAATGGTGCGGGCGGCAGAGGCACGCACTTCGACGAGGGTTTCCTCCATCTCCATGATGATCATGCGGATCATCTTGGCTGGGTCATCCGCTTTGTCGAGCAGGTCGTTGAAGTTGGCGGCGATGATATCGCGGGTGCGGGAAAAGATGCCCATCAGGTTGGCTCCGGTGGCAAAAGGCGTGAATGGCCCCATGGAAGAACGGGGGGTTTCGGTTTCGTGCTGGCGTAGCGCACCAAGCTCGATTTCGAAACGGGATTGCGGGCGCCCGACAGGTCTGAAGGGCGTATCGGCGCCCATCAGGCCAGCTCACCCGTGATCGCAGCGCTGGAAGCGACGACCTGGGGAGCGGCTGCGACAACTGGGCGGGTCGCGACGGCGACGTTGAGCGCCATCATCGCTGCGATGCTGATCAGCGCCGCGCGGCCGAGCTGGGTCGAGAAGAAGCGGGCAGTGTACATCGAAAGTCTCCTGTTGGTTCCCGTCTCGGGAATTGAACTTTGCTTTGCAGGAGGCGTGCCAAATCGCGAAATGCCCGAATTTCGGGGGTTTTGGCTGATCAGTGAAATCGCTTATGTGGCGAATATTGCCTAGGCTTGGGAAATTCTGCTAGACCTTGGGGCAAGATGCAAAGCGGGGTGCGCAATGGATCGTGAAGTCCAGTTCATTGGCCAATCGGGCGCGTTCCTCGATGCGGTGGAGCGCGCCAGCCGCGCCGCGCCGATGCGCCGCCCGGTGCTGGTGATCGGCGAGCGCGGAACCGGCAAGGAACTGATCGCCGAACGGCTCCATCGCCTTTCGACGCGGTGGCAGGAACCGCTGGTGACGATGAACTGTGCCGCCCTTCCCGAAACGCTGATCGAGGCGGAATTGTTCGGCCACGAAGCGGGCGCGTTTACCGGCGCGACGCGGGCGCGCGCGGGCCGGTTCGAGGAAGCGCACGGGGGAACGCTGTTCCTCGACGAGATCGGCACGCTTTCGATGGGTGCGCAGGAGCGGCTGCTGCGCGCGGTGGAATATGGCGAAGTGGCGCGGATCGGGGCTAACAAGCCGATCATGGTCGATGTGCGGATCGTGGCGGCAACCAACGAGAACTTGCCGCGCATGGCCGATGAAGGGCGCTTCCGCCCCGATCTGCTCGACCGGCTAAGCTTCGAGGTGATCACCCTGCCCCCTTTGCGGGTGCGCGAGGGCGATATTGCAGTGCTGGCAGACTATTACGGGCGGCGCATGGGCGCAGAACTGGGCTGGCCGACGTGGCCAGGCTTTGCTGCGCATGTGAGCGCGGCGATGGAAAGCTATGCCTGGCCCGGCAACGTGCGCGAGCTGCGCAACGTGGTGGAACGCGCGGTCTATCGCTGGGACGATCCGGAGCGCGCAATCGGGCATATCCAGTTCGATCCGTTCGAGAGCCCCTGGCGGCCTGCGGCTGTAGCTGCCAAGCCAGCAAAGCGTGCGGCGGGCGAGCCCCCTGCCCCCGGACCAGCCACCCATGGCGATTTCGACACGGTGAGCGACCTGCGCGGCGCGGTCGACGCGCATGAGCGGGCGATCCTGGAGCATCATCTTGGGCGCAATCGCTATAACCAGCGGCAGACGGCGAAGGCGCTTGGGCTGACGTATGACCAGCTGCGCCATTGCCTGCGCAAGCATGGGTTGCTGGAACGGGGCGAGAGCGCCTAGTGCGCCAGCCATGCCGATTACCCGCCTCACCTTGCGCGATTTTCGCAACCACGCCGCGACCCGGCTGGAGGGGACAGCGCGCTTCAACGTGCTGATCGGCGAGAATGGCGCGGGGAAGACCAATGTGCTGGAGGCGATCTCGCTGCTTTCGCCGGGACGCGGCCTCAGGCGCGCAAATCCGACGGAAATGGCCGGACGCGGCGGGGATGGGAGCTTTGCCGTGGGGGCGGAGCTGGAAGGCGGCGATGTCTCACTGGCCACGGCCTCGACACCGGCAGCCCCCGGGCGGCGCACGGTGCGCATCAACGGGGCGGACGGACCAGCGGCGCGGCTGGGCGAGTGGCTTTCGATCACCTGGCTGACCCCGGCGATGGACCGCCTGTTTGCCGAAGGGGCGGGCGCGCGGCGGCGGTTCCTTGACCGGCTGGTGCTGGCGCTGGAGCCGGGCCACGCGAAGCAGGCAAGCCGCTATGAGACAGCGCTGCGCGAGCGCAACCGGCTGCTGGAAGGCCCGGTCGAGCCTGATCCGCTGTGGCTAGACGGGATCGAGGCGGGGCTCGCCGAGGCGGGCGCAGAACTGGCGCGCGCCCGGGAGGCCTTGGTGGCGGGGCTATCGGGCGCACTGGCAGACTTGCCCGAAGCACCGTTTGCGCGGCCGGCACTGGCCTATGCGGCAGGCGGGCCGGTGGAGACCGAGGCGCTGCGGGCGGCTTTGCGCGAAGGCCGGCGGCGCGACCGGGCGGCCGGGCGGACTTTGACCGGGCCGCACCGCGATGATCTCGGCGTCACTCTGGCGGCCAAGCAGGCACCAGCGGCCGAATGTTCGACCGGCGAGCAGAAGGCAATGCTGATCTCGATTGTGCTGGCCCACGCCGCGCTGACGGCCGGGACTCGGCCGCAGTTGCTGTTGCTCGACGAAATTGCCGCACACCTCGATCCGGTGCGGCGCGCGGCGCTTTATGAGAGGCTCGGCGAGGCGGGCGCGCAGGTGTGGATGACGGGGACGGAGCTTGCACCGTTCGAAGGCCTCGGCGCGGAAAGCGCGGTGTGGCGCGTGGCGGATGGGGCGGTGGTCAGGGTTTAGGCCCCCTCTCCCAACCCTCTCCCCTCAAGGGGAGAGGGCTACAGGTTTCAGTTGAAGATTTCGACGTTCGACGGATCGAGCGGATCGGGACCGAAGCGGTTGGGGCCGCGGGTGCCGGCAAGGCACATGAACACGAACACGATGATGCCGCCGACATAGGGAATGAAGCCGAGCAGGATCATCCAGCCAGAGCGGTCCTGATCGTGGAAGCGGCGCACTTGCACCGCGATCGACGGGATGATCGAGGCAAGGCCCCAGATCACGATCACCGCGCCGCCGATCCAGAACAGCGGCCCGGCAGTGCCGTTTTCAGCATCGGCTGCAACGCCGCCTGCCAGCATGACCGCGACCGCGCCGAACGCGACGATCACCGAGAGCAGCGTGAACATCCAGTATTCACGCCGGCACGAGCGGCCGGAAAAATCGGCATAGCGCCGATAGGGCATCAACATCCATTCCATCTGCGGTTCCCCCTGGCCCGCGCAGGAAGGCGTTGGCCGGGGGTGAATGAGCCATGGATCGCGGGGACTTGCAAGCGGATCAGTCCGGAATGGGTGGGCCCTGGCGCGCTGTCGCAGCCTTGAGGGCCTTCGCCACGTCGTCCTTGGTCGCGGCGACGATCTTGTCCACGCCTTGCGCGTTAGGATGGATGTGATCGTCGAGCAGCAGCTTGTCGTTGCCGATCACGGCTTGGAGGAAGAACGGCACGAGCGGGGCTTTGTGCTTGGCAGCGAGCGCAGGATAGATGGGATTGAACGCACTGACATAGTCCTCCCCCATGTTGGGCGCAGCCAGCATGCCGGTGAGCATGGCGGGGATATGCCGCTTGTCGAGCTCGGTCAGGATCGCGTCGAGATTGGCGCGCGTTTCGGTGGGCGGAAGGCCGCGCAGCATGTCATTGCCGCCAAGGCCGACGAGGACGAGCGCGGGCTTCACTTTCTGGCCATCGAGCGTGAAGGCAAGCCGTTCGCGCGCGGCGGCGGTGGTATCGCCCGAAACCCCCGCGTTGACGACACGCGCCTTGACGCCCCCGGCATTGAGAGCCGCTTCCAGCCGCGGCGGATAGCCCTCGCCCGGCCCAAGGCGATAGCCGGCGTAGAGGCTGTCTCCGAACGCGAGGATGACGGGGGCATCGGCGGGGATTTGCGGCGCGGCGCTGGCCTGAGCCTTGGGAGCTTCAGGGGCGGGAGCGCTTTGCGAACAAGCGGCGAGGATCAGGGCGAGAAACGGTATCAGGCGGCGCATGGATGACCCCGGCAGGCAGGTTGCTACGTGCAACTGATCTATGCCAATACCGCCGGGTGACAAGTCCTTCTCCCGGTTCGCCCGTCATCGACGCCCAAAATCTCGTGCTCAGCCTTGGGCAGGGCGAGGCGCGAGTGGATGTGCTGCGCGGGGTGAGCCTGCGCGTCGAGGCGGGCGAGACGGTGGCGCTGCTGGGGCCTTCGGGTTCGGGCAAGAGTTCGCTGCTGGCGGTGCTGGCAGGGCTGGAGCGCGCCGGGGGCGGATCGCTCAGCGTTGCCGGGCAGGACTTCATGGGCCTGTCCGAAGACGCGCTGGCCGCAGCGCGGCGCGGGCGCATCGGGGTGGTGCTGCAGGCGTTCCACTTGCTGCCGACGATGACCGCGCTGGAAAATGTGGCGACCCCGCTGGAGCTGGCGGGCATGCGCGATGCCGCGCCGCGTGCGCGCGAAGCGCTCGAGGCGGTCGGCCTCGGGCACCGGCTGGGGCATTATCCGGCGCAGCTTTCGGGCGGCGAGCAGCAGCGCGTGGCGATTGCGCGCGCGCTGGCGCCGCGCCCCGCGCTGGTTTTTGCCGATGAACCGACAGGCAACCTCGACCACGCCAATGGTGACGCCGTGGCGGACATGCTGTTTGCGCAAGTCGCAGGCGCGGGCGCGACCCTGCTGCTGGTCACGCATGACGAGGCACTGGCCGCGCGCTGCGGGCGGATCGTGCGGCTGGAGGACGGGCGGATCGTTTCGGACGCGGTTTCGTGAGCCGCTGGGCACCAAAGTGGCATTTGGCATGGCGGCTGGCGCGGCGGGGGCTGGACTGGCGGTTTCGTGGGCTGCGCCTGCTGATCGTGTGCCTGGTGCTGGGCACAGCGGCGCTTTCGGCCATCGGGACGCTGACCGGCGGGATCGGGCACGAGCTGGCATCGCGCGGGCAATCCATGCTGGGCGGCGATCTCGAACTGACGCTGGCGGGCCGCGCGGCGGCGGCGGATGAGCTGACGGCGATCCGGTCGCTGGGTGTGGTTTCGCAAGGCGTGCGCTTGCAGGCCATGGCGCGCCGGGCCGAAAGCGCGGACGACGCGGTGCCGGTGGAGCTGAAGGCAGTCGACGCGCGATGGCCGCTGTATGGCGCGTTGACTGTTGACGGCGGACGCAAGGCGGGCGCGCCGCAGGGGATGACCGCGTGGATCGACCCCGGTGTGGGCGACCGGCTGGGCGTGAAGCAGGGCGACCGGCTGAAGATCGGCAATGCCGAACTGACCGTGGGCGGGGTGATTGCGGGCGAGCCGGACCGGCTCTCCGAAGGCTTTGCGCTGGGGCCGACGGTGATCGTGAGCGAGGAAGCCTTGGCGGCTTCGGGGCTGGTACAGGTCGGCTCCATGGCGCGGTGGAAATACCGGGTGCGGCTGCCGGCGCAGGCCGATCCGGCGGCGCTGGCGGATGCATTCAAGGCGCGGTTTGTCAGCAGCGGTTTTCAGGTGCGCACGCGCGACAAGGCATCGCCCGGGCTGGACCGGTTCGTATCACGGATGGGCCAGTTTCTGGTGCTGGTGGCGCTGGCGGCGCTTGGGATTGCGGGCATCGGGATCGCGGGGGGCGTTTCCTCATACCTTGAAATGCGGCGGGCAAGCATTGCCACCTTGAAGATTCTGGGCGCGGAATCGGGCGACGTGGTGCGGATCTACCTGCTGCAGATCGCGGCGGCGGCAAGCGCGGCGATTGCGCTTGGGCTGGTGTTGGGCGTGGGCATCACGCCGCTGTTGGCGCGGGCACTGGAGGGGCTGTTGCCGATCCCGCCCGGCTTTACGGTGGATGCAGGCGAGCTGGCGACGGCGGCGGCGTATGGCCTGCTGATCGCGCTGACCTTTGCCGCACCGCCCTTGCTGGAAGCGCGGCGGGTGCCCGCAATGGCCTTGCTGCGTGCGCGGGTGGCACCACCTGGCAGGGGCTGGCGAGTTCCGTTGTGGGTGCTGCCGGTTGGTTTGGGACTGAGCGGGATTGCGGGGCTGGCGGTGCTGACATCGCCGCAACCGTGGCTGGCGGCCGGGTTCCTTGGCGGCGCGGCAGCGGTGTTTGCGCTACTCGCGCTGATCGGGCGCTTGCTGGCTTGGCTGGCGGCGCGGCTGCCTCGGCCTTCCCGCCCGCTGTTGCGCATGGCGCTGGGCAACCTGCACCGGCCCGGCGCGCAGACATCGGCGCTCGTGGTGGCGCTGGGATTTGCGCTGGCGGCCTTCGTGATGCTGGCGGCGGTGCAGACCTCCATCGATGCCAATATCGCCAAGCGCGTGCCCGAACGGGCGCCGGATTACTTTGTGCTGGATGTGCCGCGCGGAGCCGGCGCGGAGACTTTCAAGGCGCTGGTGCGGCGCGAAGCTCCGGGTGCGGCGGTGCGAATGGTACCCTCGCTGCGCGGTACGGTGCTGGCATTCGGTCCGGATAACGCGATGACTGATGTGGCAACGCTGAAGGACATTCCGGAAGAATCGTGGATGCTGCGCGGCGACCGGGGGCTGACCTATGCCGACGAGATCCCGCAAGGCAACGCGCTGACCGAAGGGCGCTGGTGGCCCAAGGCTTACAAGGGCGAACCGCTCGTTTCGGTCGATGCCGATCAGGCGAAAGCCATCGGGCTGAAGGTGGGCGACAGTTTGCGGATCAGCCTGCTCGGCACCGAGCGCACGGCGCGGGTGGCTTCGCTGCGGCGGATCGATTGGACCTCATTCGGGTTCAACTATGCGCTGGTGTTCAGCCCCAATGCGCTGGAAGACGCGCCGCACACGTATGCCGCGACGATTACGCTAGCGGCGCCGGACAAGCGGCAAGCCCAAAGTCAATCAAAGATGCGCCGGGCGATCCTTTCAGGGCTGGTTCGCGCGCTGCCCGAAAGCTCGGTGATCGAGGTGGGCCCGGTGCTTGGACAGGCGCGGACGCTCCTGGGACAGGTCGGCACCGCGATCTTTGCCGCCGCCAGCGTGGCGGTGCTGGCGGGGCTTGCCGTGCTGGCCGGCGCGATCGCGGCAGCGCGGGCGGCGCGCCAGTATGACAGCGTGATCCTGCGCGTGCTGGGGGCGAGCCGGGGGCAATTGCTGGCGCTGCTGGCGGCGGAATATGCGCTGCTGTGCGCGGTGCTGGCGGCGGTGGCGCTGGCGCTGGGCGGCGGGACGGCGTGGCTGGTGATCGTGGAATTGTTCGAATTTGACTGGGCGCCGGACTGGGGGCGTGTTTTCGCGGTTCTGGCAGGCGGTGTCGCGCTGGTGATGGTGCTGGCGGTGGCAGGTTCGCTCTCGGTGCTGCGGACGCGGCCAGCAGAGGCGCTGCGGGCGCTTTAGCGGAACACGTCCACGCTGCCGGGGTCCTTGGGATCGGGGCCATACCGGTTGGGGCCGCGGGTTCCTTCGAGGCACATGAAAACCAGCAGCGCGAAGCCACCGAAGAACGGGATCAGGCCCAGCAGCAGCATCCAGCCGGAGCGGTCCTGATCGTGGAGGCGCCGCACCGATACGGCCAGCGCAGGCACGAAGCTGCCGAGTGCGAAGAGGCTGCCGATCAGGCCGCCGCCGCCGACGAGACGGCTGCCATAGCCGAACCCGGTGGGCGTGCGGCTCCATTCATTGGTGCCGAACGCGGCATTGAGCCCCACGAAGACAGCCACATAGAACAACACGAACATCCAGTATTCGCGGCGGCGCGAACGGCCGGAAAACTCGGCATAGCGCCGATAGGGCATGAGCATCCATTCCATTGCCGGCTCTCCGCTAGTGGTGCCTGAAGACACGGTTGATCCATAAAACGGCGCGTGCATCAAGGCCAGCCCGCGCGCGCCCTTGCCGCAACGCACAATTGCAGGTAAGCGCGCGCCCATGTCCCGGCCGGAACGCTGGGCACGGTGTGCTGCCTGCGGTGCGCGCCGAACCCGAGATTTTTATCGAAAGCGTTTTCATGTCCAATTCCCAGCGCAATATCGCGATCATCGCGCACGTCGACCATGGCAAGACCACACTGGTTGACCAGCTGTTCCGCCAGTCCGGCACGTTCCGCGACAACCAGCGCGTGGAAGAGCGCGCGATGGATTCGAACGACCTCGAAAAGGAGCGCGGGATCACCATTCTGGCCAAGTGCACCTCGGTCGAATGGGAAGGCACGCGCATCAATATCGTGGACACCCCGGGCCACGCCGACTTCGGCGGCGAGGTGGAGCGCATCCTCTCGATGGTCGACGGCGTGATCCTGCTGGTGGACAGCTCGGAAGGCGCGATGCCGCAGACCAAGTTCGTGACGGGCAAGGCACTGGCGCTGGGCCTGAAGCCCATCGTCGTCGTCAACAAGATCGACCGTCAGGACGAGCGCACCCAGGAAGTGCTCGACGAAGTGTTCGATCTGTTCGTGAGCCTTGAAGCCAACGACGAGCAGCTGGAATTCCCGGTGCTCTATGCCTCGGGCCGCAATGGCTATGCGAGCGATGATCCGCTGGCCCGCGAAGGCACACTCACCCCGCTGTTCCAGAAGATCGTCGATCACGTGCCCGCGCCTTCGGCCGATCCCGATGGTCCGTTCAAGTTCCTCGTGACGCTGCTGGACCGCGACAACTTCCTCGGCCGCATCCTGACGGGCCTGGTGTTCTCCGGCTCGGTCAAGACCAACCAGGCGATCCATGCGCTCGATAACGACGGCAAGATCGTCGAAACGGGCCGTGCGTCCAAGATCATGTCGTTCCGCGGCCTGGAGCGCGTGCCGACCGACGAAGCCGTGGCAGGCGACATCATCTCGATTGCCGGCCTCACCACCGCGACCGTTTCCAACACGATCTGCGACCCTTCGGTGACCGAGCCGCTGCACGCGCAGCCGATCGATCCGCCGACGCTGTCGATGCGTTTTGCGGTGAACGATTCGCCGATGGCGGGCCGCGAGGGCACCAAGGTGACCAGCCGCATGATCCGCGACCGTCTGGCGCGCGAGGCCGAATCCAACGTGGCGATCAAGGTGACCGAGAGCGCCGACAAGGACAGCTTTGAAGTGGCGGGCCGCGGCGAATTGCAGCTTGGCGTGCTGATCGAGACGATGCGCCGCGAAGGCTTCGAGCTCGGCATCAGCCGCCCGCGCGTGCTGTATGGCGAGGACGAAAAGGGCCAGCGCACCGAGCCGTATGAAACCGTCGTGATCGACGTGGACGATGAGTTTTCCGGCACGGTCGTTGAGAAGATGGCGACCCGCAAGGGCGAGATGACCGACATGCGGCCTTCGGGTGGCGGCAAGACGCGCATCACCTTCTCCGCCCCTTCGCGCGGCCTCATCGGCTATCACGGCGAGTTCCTTTCGGACACGCGCGGCACCGGCATCATGAACAGGCTGTTTGAAAAGTATGGCCCGTACAAGGGCAAGATCGACGGCCGCAAGAACGGCGTGCTGATCTCCAACGGCGCGGGCGAAGCCAACGCCTATGCGCTGGGTCCGCTCGAAGAGCGCGGCATCCTCTTCGTGGGTGTCGGCACCCCGCTGTATGAAGGCATGATCATCGGCGAGAACGCCAAGCCCGACGATCTCGAAGTCAACCCGATGAAGTCGAAGCAGCTGACGAACTTCCGTTCGACCGGCAAGGACGACGCCATCCGCCTGACCCCGCCGAAGATCATGACGCTGGAACAGGCCATCGCTTATATCGACGACGATGAAATGGTCGAAGTGACGCCAAAGTCGATCCGCCTGCGCAAGGCGATCCTCGATCCGAACGAGCGCAAAAAGGCCGGCCGGAAGAAGGAAGCCGCCTGAGTTTTCAGGGCTTCTGTTGCAATAGAGAGGGCGGCCTTTGCGGGCCGCCCTTTTTGTTTGCAGACATCAGAATTGATACGGTGGGACACGGATCTTGCGATCAGGCGGAGGGGGCCCGCTCCAACCCGCATCGCCGATGGGCTCCCCGCACAGGACCAGCGTGATGACCGCCACTTCCTGACGGCGCTTTGCCTTGAAATAATAATCGTCAACAGGACTGTCGCGGATCAGGACATTACAGACTTTGCGCGCTTTCAGATCACGCAGGACCGCAACGGCCTTGCCGAGAGTCAGCTCCGGGGCGAGACTCACCAGCGCTACTTCGCGCATCCGCCAACCGCCGAGCATCGAAACCTCAAGCTTAGTGACGGGGCCGAAATCCCACTTTCCATTCGTAAATCTGGCTGGACGCATCGATTTCGGCACGCCTACATCCAGAGAGTCCAATCCGGCAAAGGTGAGATCCGCGTTCGGCGCGTAGAAGTGTTGGTAGCCCCACCAGCCATCGAAGGCCACGAGAGCCAAGGTGGCGACTGCCAAGAGAACGCGGCGCGATTTCATGCCGCGAGCATAGATAGCCGGCGGCGCCTCGCAATCGAAACGAGATCCTACGCAGATCGACGAGTGGCCGGTCAAAGGCAGCGGGCCCCCGGATCAAGTCCGGGGTGACGGGGGTTGGAGTGGCATGGGAGTGCCCGCCTTGCTTGTCGGCCATCGGCCATGGACCTGACCGCCCGGCGATGACATAGCCTGGATCGAAACAACCGGAGCAGGATGATCATGCCGATTTCGCTTTATGATGCCGTTGTGCCTTCAAACTTGCAGATTCTGGGCGCTGTCGACGCGCTGCTGGGCAAGGCCGAGGCGTTTTGCGCCGAGCATGGCCGCGGCGAAGGCGATCTGATCGACGCGCGCCTTGCGCCCGACATGCTGCCGTTTGGCTATCAGGTGAAAAGCTGTGCCGCGCATTCGGTCGGAGCCGTCGCCGGGGTAAGGGCTGGCCATTTTGCACCCGATCTCACGCCGTGGCCGACCGATTTCGCGGGGCTCCATGCGGCCATTCAGGGCGCCATCGCCGAGCTTTCCGCGCTCGATCCGGCCGAGTTCGAGACGCTGTGCGAGAACGACACGCTGTTTGCCTTCGGCGAAATGAAGCTGCCCTTCACTGGCGCGAACTTTCTGCTCTCGTTCTCGCAGCCCAACTTCTATTTTCACGCCACGACTGCCTACGCGATCCTGCGGGCTGAGGGCGTGAAGGTGGGCAAGGGTGATTTCATGGGGCGCCCACGTATCAAGCGGTGAAGCTGATGGCCCGCGCCTTGTGCTAGCCGGCCATAACGACCGAGGAAGGGCGGCCTATGCGGGCCGCCCTTTGCTTCTTGAGTTCTCGCAAAGGGTGCCAAGCAAGCGGCGCGTCTGTTCATAAAAATACCATACAACCTGAACATCCGCTGCAAGCTTCATCCCGCACCCGTTCAGCCAGCAACGCCTAGATCAGTCTTCGACGGCAGCGAATCGTGATCGGGGGTTCCGATCCAATCGCAGGGCCGAAAGGAGACCTGTGATGATCAGCTTTGCGAAGAAGACCGTGATGGCCACTGCCCTTGCCGCTTCCGCTCTGGCGGGTGCGACGCCGGCGATGGCGGATCCCTATTATGGCGGAGGCTATGGCGGGTATCGCCACCATGACCGCGGCGGCGACAGCGCCGGAGCGGCAATTGCCGGCGGCATCATCGGATTGGCACTGGGCGCGATCATCGTTTCGGCGGCGAACAACAACCGCAACCGCGACCGCGACTATGCCTATCGCCACTACGACAACCGGTATCAGGGCCAGGTGCAGGGCCAATATCAGGGACAGTACCCCAACCAGTATCGGGGCCAGCCGACCTGGCAGGGTGCCCAGAACGGCGATCCCTATGACCAGCGCTATCAGGGCGGCCAGCCGGGCTATACCCGTGACGGATACCCCGAGCGCGGCGATGGATACTACGACCGGCGCGGCTATCGCGATCCGAACGGGTATCAGGGCGAGTATCGCGGCAACTGATCGCACCACTGGGGCGGCGCGGCGCAAAGCGCCCGCCGCTTCAGAAACAGTTCAGCGCGAACCTGCTGAAATCCCTAGGAAGCGATGAAAAAGGAGTCTGGCGATGACGCTCAGGAAAACAGGTTTGGTGGCCGCCGTGCTTGCTGCCGGCAGCCTCGCTTTGGCAACCCCTGCCCAAGCGCACGGCGATGACGCAGCCGTGGCGATCGGCGCCGGCGTGGTGGGCCTTGCCATCGGCGCCGCGATTGCGTCCGACAATAATCGCAGCGACGTCTACGTGCGGTACAATAGCGGCGGATACTACCCGCGCCCGTATGGCGGATATTACGACCCGCAGGCCTATCCGGTCTACCGGCCATATCCGGTGTACCGCTCCTATCCGGTGTATCGTCCCTATCCCGTCTATCGCTCCTATCCGGCTTGGGGCGGCTACGCTCCGCGCTATGGCGAAGGGCGGGGCTGGCGCGAGCACGAGCGCCGGGAAGATCACGAGCGCCGGGAGCATGGTGGCGGCTGGCGGGACCGGTAGCACGCACGGCACGCGAGGGGCCCGAGCGAGGGCCCCTCGCCAAACCGGCCGGTGACAGCTAAAGGCGCGGGATGGAACTGACCGAGACCGGCGAGGCTGCCTCCGATACCCGGCGCGATGCCCCGCTTCAGGGACTGCGCATCGCGTTGTTCAGCGGGAACTACAACTATGTGCGCGACGGGGCGAACCAGGCGCTGAACCGATTGGTGGGCTATCTCCAGCGGCAGGGCGCACAAGTCCACGTGTTTGCGCCCAAGGTGAAGAAGCCGGCGTTTCCTTCGATGGGCAAGCTGATCGGGCTGCCATCGGTGCCGGTGCCGGGCCGCGGCGAATACCGCATCCCGATGCTGCTGGGCCGCAAGGCGCGCGCGGACCTCAAGGCGTTTCAGCCCAACGTGGTGCATGTCTCCTCGCCCGATCCGGCAGCGCACCGTGCGGTAAGCTGGGCGCGGGCGCGCGGCCTGCCTGTGCTGGCGAGCGTGCACACCCGCTTCGACACTTATCCGCGCTATTACAACATGGCGTGGATCGAGCCTCTGCTCACCGCGTTGCTGCGCCGGTTCTACCGCCGCTGCGATGCGCTCGTCGCGCCCTCGGAATCCATGGCGCAAGTGCTGCGCGAAGAGCGGATGAATTATGACATCTCGCTGTGGTCGCGCGGGGTGGACCGGACGATTTTCAACCCTGGGCGGCGCGATCTGGAATGGCGGCGCAGCTTTGGCATTGCCGACGACGAGGTGGTGATCGGCTTCCTCGGCCGTCTGGTGATGGAAAAGGGTCTCGACGTGTTTTCCGACGCGATCGACGAACTGGTGCGCAAGGGAACTTCGGGCGGCACGCGGCACCGTGTGATGGTCGTCGGCGAAGGCCCGGCGCGCGCATGGTTCGAGGCGCGGCTGCCCGGCGCGGTGTTCACCGGGTTTCAGGGCGGCAAGGATCTCGGCCGCGCAGTGGCGGCGATGGATGTGCTGTTCAACCCCTCGATCACCGAGACCTTCGGCAACGTGACGCTGGAGGCGATGGCCTGCGCGGTGCCGGTGGTGGCGGCTGCGGCAACGGGCAGCCAGAGTCTGGTTTCTGACGGCATATCTGGACGGCTGATCGCGCCCGGCGCGCTGAACCAGTTTGCCGAAGCGCTGCGCGCCTACGTCGAGGATGCGGATCTGCGCGCGCGGCACGGCGCGGCAGGAGAACGCCGCTCGCTAGATTTCAGCTGGGACGCGATCAACCAGGCCGTGGCGGATACCTACGTGCGGCTGATCCGGCAGAAGGACGCGCTGAAGCGGCGCTAGCCCGCGCTTAGCGCAGCACGCCCTTGGCGGCCATGCTGCGCGCATAGATCAGGAAGAACACCAGCGCGCTCCAGATCACGAGCGTGAGACCGACCGGCGCAGCCTGCGGCGGATGGAGCCAGAACGCCTGCGCAAGCTGGCTGACCGCAAGGCCGAGCAGCGAGAGCGCAAAAGCGGGAGCTGCCTGACGCGAGCGGGCGATAAGCAGCAGTGAGCCAAGCAGCGAACCCCAGACGCCGAGTGCCCAGAACGCAGTGAGCCAGCCGGGAAGCTTTGCCATGTAGGCCGCGCTCTCGGCGTTCATGCCCATGCTGGCGAAGTAGCTGGCAGGAGCGAGCTTCGACATCAGGTAGTCGTAGCAGCCGAACAGGTTCCACAGCAGGCTGATGACGGCGATGAGCCAGAAGGACATGGGCGTCTTTGGCTTTGCGTTCAGTAGCATGTCGCCTTCTCCCGGGACCCGTCTGCGCAATCCCCCACCTTGCGCTCACCCTCAGCTTGTCGAAGGGTGCCCGCGCGGCAGCCGCGCGAGATGCTTCGACAGGCTCAGTATGAGCGGGGCGGGGTATCGTGCCTACTAAGTGGGGAGTCTACGCCTCACCGCGTGGGCTGGCAATCAGCCTTCCTGATCGGTCCACGTCCAGCTGAGCGCCTCGCGGAAGGCGAAGCGGTCGATGTGGCGTTCAACCGCGCCTTTGAGGCCAGCCAGCTGCCCGGGTTCGCTGGCAGCGATGTGGCATTCGAGCACCTCGGGATGTGCGGTGAAGGTCACGAGCGCGTCCCCTGCCCACGAAGCGCCGCGCGCGTCACGGGGGAAGGTGACGGTGCCTTGCTGCGCGTCGTACGTGACGGCGAGGTTGTGTTCCCAGTGCTTGCAGACTTGCTGGAGGTATTTGCTCGCATGCTGCGTGGGGACGGTGGCTGCTGCACTGCTCATTGCGCGGCTCCTAGGCGTTCGATGCGGCGGGCCGCATCATCGAGGATATCGGCGATCTGGTGGGCGGTCGCCTCATCCATTCCGCGACCGACCTTGTGGCGCAGGGCGAGCATGAGATTGGCGACGGCGCGGCGCAAGGGCGGACTGCCGCTGCGGCCCTCCGCCTCTGAGCGGGCCTTGCCAAAATCGCCGAGGCGAGTGACCACGGCCTTCGCCTCATCGAGCCGGGAGGCGAGTTCGGCGCGGCCGGCGTCGGTCATGGTGAAGGCCTTGCGGGCGCCCTCCCCGGGAACTTCAGCGATCATGCCTTCATCGACCAGCAGCGCGAGCGTGGGATAGACTACGCCGGGGCTTGGCGCGTAGGCGCCGGCGGCGAGTTCCTCGATCGCCTTGATGAGCTCGTAGCCGTGGCGGTCTTGCTCATCGAGGAGGAGCAGGAGCAGGAGGCGCAGTTCGCCGGGGCCAAACATGCGGCCCCTTCCCCCAAATCGGCCGCCGCCGTGGCGACCGCGACCGCGGAAGCCGGGGCCTTCGTCGTCCCAGTCCTCACCGCCGAACCCGCCGCCCCAGCCTCCGCCAAAGCCGCGCGCCATCATCTTGAGCGCAATGTGATGCTTGAAGCCATGTCCATGGCCGTGTCTGTGGAGTCGCATTTTATATCCTTGATGCTTCATGATGGGTCTAAGATATATCTTTAAACACTCTTGGCAAGAGGGTGGATGCAAATTCCTGCGCGGGTCGCTAGATCGGGCGGAGAATGTCTGACCTGTTCGCCCCCGCCCCTGCCGAAACCCCGCGCGAGCCTGTGGGCAATGATGCGCCGCTGGCCGAACGGCTGCGTCCGGCGAACCTTGGCGAAGTCGTCGGGCAGGATCACCTGACGGGGCCTGAAGGCGCGATCGGGCGGATGGTGGCGGCCGGCAAGCTTTCCTCGATCATCCTGTGGGGTCCGCCAGGCACGGGCAAGACGACTATCGCGCGTCTGCTCGCCGATGCCGTGGGCCTGCGCTATATTGCGATCAGCGCAGTGTTTTCAGGCGTCGCAGACCTCAAGAAGGTGTTCGCCGAGGCCGAGGCGATGGCGCAAATCGGGCGCAAGACGCTGCTGTTCGTGGATGAGATCCACCGCTTCAACCGCGCGCAGCAGGACGGGTTCCTGCCTTATGTCGAGAAGGGCACCGTTACGCTGGTGGGCGCGACCACCGAGAACCCGAGCTTTGCGCTGAACGCCGCGCTGCTGAGCCGCGCACAAGTGCTGATCCTGCACCGGCTGGATGCGGATGCACTGGGATCGCTGCTCGCGCGGGCGGAGGAACTGACCGGGCTGCGCCTGCCTCTGACCCCGCCGGCGCGGGAGGCACTGGTTGCCTCGGCGGATGGCGACGGGCGGTTTCTGCTCGGGCAGGCCGAAACGCTGTTCGATGTGTCGCTGCCCGCACCGCTCGGGCCGGAAGAGCTTGCCAAGTTCCTGATGCGGCGCGTGGCGGTGTACGACAAGGACCGCGACGGGCACTACAACCTGATTTCTGCGCTCCACAAGGCGCTGCGCGGATCGGACCCGCAGGCCGCGCTCTATTACATGGCGCGGATGCTCACGGCTGGCGAGGAACCGCTATACGTGCTGCGGCGGCTGGTGCGCTTTGCCAGCGAGGACATCGGCCTGGCGGACCCGCAGGCGTTGGTGCAGTGCCTCGCGGCGAAGGATGCGTATCAGTTCCTCGGCTCGCCAGAAGGGGAACTCGCCATTGTGCAGGCCTGCCTCTACCTTGCAACGGCGCCCAAATCGAACGCGGCCTATGCGGCGCAGAAGGCGGCCTTCGCCAGCGCGCGCGAGACCGGCTCGCTGCCGCCCCCGGCGCACATCCTGAATGCTCCGACCAAGCTGATGAAGGACATCGGGTACGGCGCAGGCTACGCCTATGATCCCGATGCCGAGGACGGCTTTTCCGGCGCGGATTACTGGCCCGAGGGGATGCGCGCGCAGGACTTCTACAAGCCGGTGGAGCGCGGGTTCGAACGCGAGATCGTGAAGCGGCTGGAGTGGTGGGACAAGAAGCGGCGCGAGCGGCGGGGGGAATGACGCGCACTGATATGCGGCTTGGGCGGTTTCGGCATTTTGCGGCGATTGACTGGTCCGGCGCGGCCGGGGAGCGGCACCGGGGCATCGCGGTGGCGATCTGCGCGGAAGGCGGCGGCGCGCCGGTGCTTGCGCGGCCAGGCCACCGCTGGTCGCGCCCGGAGGTGCTGGCGTGGCTGGTGGAAGAACTGCCCGCAGATACGCTGGTGGGCATGGATCTGGGCATATCGCTCGCCTTTGCAGACCGGCAGGCGTTCTTTCCGGGCTGGTCGGAGAGTCCGGCTGATGCCAAGAGCTTGTGGGCGCTGATCGATGCAGCTTGTGAGCAGGAGCCGCACCTGTCCGTCGGTGCGTTTGTCGACCATCCCGAAGCCAGCGCGCATTTCCGGCGGCATGGCGGGCGCGAGGGCGCGATGTTCGGAGCCAATGGTCAAAAGGGCGGGCGCGGGCGGCTGCGGGTGACCGAGCTGGCGCAGCAGAGCATGGGCTGTTCGCCATATTCCAACTTCAATCTCGTCGGCGCGGCGCAAGTGGGGAAGTCGAGCCTTTCCGGGATGCGATTGCTGCACCGGCTGGCAGGGCGGTTGCCGGTTTGGCCGGTCGATCCGCTGCCAGACAGCGGATCGGTGATCTGCGAGATCTACACGACAATTGCGGCAATGGCGGCCGGGCGCAGCGCAGGTCGCTCCAAGATCCGCAACGGGGCGGAGCTTGACGCGGCATTGGCACGGCTGGGCAGCACGGCGGCGGGCATCGCCAGCACGGTCGACGACCACACCACCGACGCGCTGATTACCGCCGCGTGGTTGCGCCGGATGGCGCATGATCCGGCGCTGTGGCGCCCGGCAGGTTTGACCGGAGAAATTGCACGCACCGAAGGCTGGACCTTCGGGGCAACCTGACGCTATGGGAGCGCAGGGGCCGGCTTAGCTCAGTTGGTAGAGCACCTGATTTGTAATCAGGGGGCCAGGGGTTCGAATCCTCTAGCCGGCACCATTTCCAAGCATGCATAAGCCCGTGCTGCCCTTTACAATCCCGCAAAAACCTAGGCATATCTTCGCGTATTGGCCCGCGTTGACCCGCCAAGCATACGCCCTCACCCGGGGGCCTTGGGGGAACTATTGGGGGCCTTGATCGGTAAACCGACAATGCGAGGCCCCCAATGCCACTTTCAGACTCAGCCATCCGGGAAGCGAAACCCCGCGACAAGGCCTACAAGCTCAGTGACAGCGAAGGCCTTTACCTCCAGGTCTCGACCAGCGGCGCGAAGCTCTGGCGGTGGAAATATCGCATCCATGGCAAGGAGAAGAAGCTTGCCATTGGGGCTTATCCATCCGTCACGTTGAAGCAGGCACGGGAAAAGCGGAACGCTGCCAAGGCCTCCCTCGCACTTGGCAAAGATCCATCGCGGGAGAAGCAGCGGCAGGCGATTCTAGACCGGCAAGAGGCGGGCAACACGTTCGCGCTGATCGCTGCCGAATGGGTCCACCTCAAAAAGAACAACGGGAAGGATTCTTGGGCACCGGCCACTGCGGCCAAAAACGAATGGCTCCTCGATGAGCTAGCCCCGGCATTAGGCAACCTGCCTATCGCAGATATCTTGCCGGTCGAAGTGCTCAACGCGGTGCGCAAGATCGAAGCACGGGGCAAGGTTGAATCAG
>CANCET010000035.1 GCA_947375105.1 Sphingomonadaceae bacterium | reverse complement strand
GGTGGCCGAGCCAGCTGCGTTCGGAAACCAGCTTGTCGAGCGCAGCGGCATTGGCAGCGCAGCGCGCCTTGAGGCCTTCGAGGCCGCCAACCGACTTGGCCCATTCGAGCGCGAAGATCGCGTCTTCCACCGCGAGCATCGAGGGGGTGTTGATCGTCTCGCCCTTGAACACGCCCTCGGTGAGCTTGCCCTTGGAGACGAGGCGGAACACCTTGGGAAGCGGCCAGGCCGGAGTGTAGGTTTCGAGGCGTTCGACGGCGCGAGGGCCGAGGATGAGGACGCCGTGGCCGCCTTCGCCGCCCAGCACTTTCTGCCAGGAGAAGGTGGCGACGTCGATCTTGTCCCACGGAATGTCGTAGGCGAAGACAGCGCTGGTGGCGTCGGCGAAGGTCAGGCCCTCGCGGTCGTCGGGGATCCAGTCGCCGTTCGGGACGCGGACGCCCGAGGTGGTACCGTTCCAGGTGAACAGCACGTCGTCAGCGAAGTTGACGGCGGAAAGATCGGGAAGCTGGCCGTAATCGGCGCGCACGACCGTGGGATCGAGCTTGAGCTGCTTGGCAGCGTCGGTCACCCAGCCCTCACCAAAGCTTTCCCATGCCAGCGTCGTAACCGGGCGCGCGCCCAGCATCGTCCACATCGCCATTTCAAAGGCGCCTGTATCCGAACCCGGGACAATGCCGATGCGGTGCGTATCGGGCAGGCCGAGCACCTCGCGCATCAGATCGATGCAGAGCTGGAGGCGCGTCTTGCCGATCTTGGACCGGTGCGAGCGGCCAAGGCATTCGATGGCGAGTTTGGCGGGATCGTATCCGGGCGGCTTGGCGCAGGGGCCGGACGAGAAGTGAGGGCGCGCGGGTTTGCGCGCCGGCATTTGTGCAGTCATGTAGTCTCTCCTTGCAGAGAGTACGCGCGGCGTTGGGACCGCGTGGCCCGAGGTCGCTCATAGGGCCGGGCAGCGGCCTGTCAACCTGCGTTGGCGTGCAGGTCTCCCTTGGGGCTTGTGTTAGGGATCGAAGTAAGCCGAAATTAACCACGAGCGCGGCACACTGCGACCATGGCCGCCCGCACGTTCTCCGCGCTTGCCCCGATGCTTGCTTTCGCCCTGCCGGTGCTGCTTGCCGGCTGCGTCGGTGCGCCGCAGCCGGCGCCTCGGCCGTTGCGCAACGCAACGACGTGGCACCCGCCAGCCGCGCCCGAGGGCCGGATGTGCCTTGCCAATCTCAGCCGCAGCTATGCCAGTTTTACGCCCCTGCCCGACCAGTATTACGGCGCGGGTTGCTCGGCCGTAGGCGCAGTACGGCTTGCCTCACTGCGCAGCGATGGAGGGATCCTCCAGCTTTCGAACCTCGGCCCGGTCACTTGTCCGCTGGCGAGCACATTATCGGGCTGGGCGCGGTTTGGCGTGGACCGGGCAGCAAAGAGCATCCTTGGCAGCCCGCTGGTGCGGATCGAGACGATGGGGAGCTATTCCTGCCGCAACGTGGCGGGCACTTCGCGCCTTTCAGCCCATGCCAGCGCCAATGCAGTGGATGTCAGCGCATTCGTGCTGGCGGACGGGCGGCGGATAAGCGTGCTGCACGATTGGGACAGCGCCAGCCCCCAAGTCCGTGCGTTTCTCGCGACGATTCGCGACAGCGCCTGCAAGCGCTTCGGCACGGTGCTGAGCCCGGAATACAACCCCGCGCACCGCGATCACCTGCATCTGGAAGTGGGCGGAATGCGGCCGTTCTGCCGGTAAGCAGACCCGGCTGATTGCGCTGAATCTCGCGGGCCAGCATCTGCCGGTTCAGCACCAGGCGGTCCAGCACCTGGCAGCCGTGGATCAGGCAGCCCTGGATGAGGAGGCGATGTCACCCAACCCGGTCGCTTCGATCCGTAGGCGGACGGCTTCTGCGGCATGGCGCGCGCCGAGCTTGCCCATCATCTTCATGCGGTGGATTTCGACGGTGCGCGGGCTGATTTCAAGCTCGCGCGCAATCGCCTTGTTGCTGCACCCATCGGCCAGCCGATCGAGCACCTCGCGTTCGCGCATCGACAGGCGGCCGATGCGCTGGCGGGCTTCGGCGGAGCGCGCGCGCTGCTGGCGTTGGGAGTCCGCCTCTCTCGCACAGCGGGCGACAGCCTCGTTCAGCGGGGCGATCTGTTCGGGCACCGTGAGATAATCCAGCGCGCCGGCCTTGATTGCAGAGACAACTGCGTCGATCGTCGGCGCTTCGGCAATCGCGATGATCGGTAGCCATTGCCCGGCGCGGAGCATGGCGGCGACGAGATTGGACACCCCCTCCCCCACCGGTTCATCCTGCGCGAGGACGAGGCCGCCTGCGGGAGCATGGCTGAGCAACTCTTCCGCGTGAGCATAGATCTCCGCATGATGCCCTGCGGCAAAGGCGAGACGAGCGAGCTGTGCCCTGCGGGCGGAGTCGCTATCGAGGACATGGAGGGTGACGCGTTCGATCATGGGTTAACCAAACCACGGACGCCGCCCTTTGCGCCAACGAGGTTAGTTTCGTTCTGAACCCACAAGCGCGGCTTTCGCGCGCTACCTACCCCAATACCTTAGGGAATTATGCTCCGTAATGGACGCATCGGCCCCGCAAAGGTGCTTAGTAGCCCCCCTGCGGCACATCCCGCAGGACTAACCGACATGGATAAGTATTGCCCCGCATCAACCGATGCCGTTAACGATACAGGGCCGCGGTCAGGATTTTGAATCGTCGAAGCTGTAGTCAGGCAGCGAATAGAACGCCGACCGCAGTGCCTCGCCCCAGCTTGACGAGATGAGCTTGAAGAACGGATCTTCGGCGGTGATGCGCTTCTGGTGAAGCGGTTCGAACCGGTCACGCTCGATCACCATGAGATCGAACGGCAGGCCGACCGAGAGATTGGCGGCGAGCGTGGAATCGAATGAGACCATCAGGAGCTTCACCGCGTCCTCAAAGCTCATCCCCTTGTCATAGCCGCGTACGAGGATCGGGCGGCCGTACTTGGTCTCGCCGATCTGGAAGAACGGCGTATCGAACGAGGCTTCGATGAAATTGCCTTCGGGATAGATCAGGAACAGGCGCGGCTCCATGTCCTTGATCTGGCCGGCGACGATCATCGAGGCGGTAAAGCGCGGGCCTTCTCCCTGCATCCCGGCATCATCCTGCCGCCCCTCGATCACATCGCGCAGCAGTCGGCCAACGATAGTCGCGATCTGGAACATGGTCGGCGCATCGAGGATCGAAGGCCGCCGCTCACCGGGAGCCTTGGTGCGTTCCTCAAGCTGGCTGATCACCGCTTGCGTAGTAGCGAGATTTCCCGCGGTCATGATCGAGATGATGCGCTCGCCCGGAACCGACCACGTGAACATCTTTCGGAACGTGGAAATATTATCGACACCCGAATTGGTGCGGGTATCGCTCATCAGCACGAGGCCCTTGTCGAGCACCATCCCCACGCAATAGGTCATTGGTCCTGCCTCTTTGTCCGGACTCGCGCGCGGATTCACTGTTCCACACGCTGCTGCGAAACCGCAAGCTTCACATGCAGCATTTCGTCGTGGACACCATAGCGGATTCCAGTGATGGGCGCAGCTTCGCGGTAATCGCGGCCTGTGGCGACGCGGACATACTGCGGATCGGGCGAGATGCCGTTGGAGACGTCGAAGCCGACCCAGCCCAGCCCTTCGACCATGGCTTCAGCCCAGGCGTGCCCTGCGTCCTGCTCCACCCGGTCCTCCATCATCAGGTAGCCGCTGACATAGCGCGCCGGAACGCCGAGCGCGCGCGCAGCAGCGATGAACACGTGAGCGTGATCCTGGCAGACGCCGTGCCCGGCAGCGAGCACGGCTTCGGCGTTGCTGGCGATATCGGTGTGACCCGAGCCGTATTCCACCGACCCGCGCACGAGGGCAGAGAGCGTGTGGAGCTTTTCCAGCGTATCCTGCTTCCCCGAAAGGCCCGCAATCAGCGCGCGCAACCGCGGACCACCGCTGGTCAACTCCGTCGGCTGGCGGAAGTGCCACAGCGGGAGGTAGCCGGAGTGATGACCGACGATACCCGCCTTGTCATTGGTATCGACCACGCCCTCGCAGCGGATCGTGACTTCGGTGACGCCCGGTTCGAAGGCAATCAGCGTGACGTGATTGGCGTTCTCGTCATCATATTCCACTTCCTGCCGCGCGCCTTCGAGGCCGATTTTCCACGAGACGATGGATTGGCCGGCGCTGGTCTTGGGCGTGAGACGCAGTCGCTGCAGCCCACGCGCCGCAGGGGCGGAGAACGTATAGTGCGTGGAATGATCGACCCAGAGCCGCAAGCGCCTGATTCCCTTAATCTATAAAGCGATAGTCGTACTGGATCTGGTTGGCGAGCCGAGTGTTCCGGTTGATGAACTGCGCGATATACTCGTGCAGGCCCTGTTCGAAGATCGCATCAATGGTGGTGCTATGGAGATCGCAATCCGCCTCTTGCAGGATGCCATGCGCATCGGTTTCGCTGCCGTATTCGCGCGCGAGATGCTCGAGGTTGGAGCGCAGCTTGCCGTAGCAGAACGCGAGACTGCGCGGGAAGCGGCTATCGAGAATGAGAAATTCGGCGATGCCGCGCGCTTCCATGCGGCCTGCGTTGAGCCAGCGGTAGGCGCGCTCGCCCGCCAGCGAACGCAGCACGTTTTCCCACTGCACGTTATCGAGGCTGGAGCCGACGTAGGATATCGAGGGCAGCAGGACGTAGTACTTCACATCGAGGATGCGCGCGGTGTTGTCCGCCCGCTCGATGAAGCTGCCGATGCGCGCGAAATTGTAGATCTCGTTGCGCAGCATGGTGCCTTCCATAGCACCGCGGACCTGCGTCGATTGGCGGCGGATCGTATCGAGCACATCGCCGAGCCGGGTTTCGGTGACGGGCCGCGCGAGCAGATCGCGCATCCTGAGCCAGCTGTCGTTGACTGATTCCCAGACCTCGCGCGTGATGCCGGCGCGGACCATGCGCGCATTGGTGCGCGCCATTTCGCACATCGCGAGGACGTTGCCGGGGTTGTCCTTGTCGCGCAGGATGAAGTTGATGACGTTGGGGCCGGCGTAGTCCGTGCCGAACTTGGCTTCGTAAAGCGCGCGCAGGCCGAGCGTGACGATGACCGAGCGCCATTCGTCGCTGGCATCGCGCGCATCACGGGTGAGCGCCATGCGGAAGCCGGCCTCGACCAGACGCGCGGTATTTTCCGCCCGCTCGAGGTTGCGGAACAGCCAGAAGATGCCGTTGGCGCTTCTACCCAGCATCAGTCATCCAGCACCCAGCTATCCTTGGTGCCGCCGCCTTGCGACGAGTTCACCACGAGCGAGCCCTTCTTGAGCGCGACGCGGGTGAGCCCGCCGGGCGTGATGTCGATCCCGCCGGGGGAGACAAGCACGAAGGGCCGAAGATCGACATGGCGCGGGGTGAGCCCCGAGCGACCAAGGATCGGAACAGTGGAAAGCGAAAGCGTGGGCTGCGCGATGTAGTTGTGCGGGCGCGCGGCGAGCTTGGCGGCGAAGGCGGCGATTTCCTTTTTCGAGGACGTCGGCCCGATCAGCATGCCGTAGCCGCCCGAGCCGTGAACCTCCTTCACCACCAGTTCGGCCAGGTGTTCGAGCACGTACTTCAGCGCATCCGGCTCCGAGCAGCGCCAAGTGGGCACGTTGGGCAGGATCGGCTTCTCGCCGGTGTAGAACTCGACGATTTCCGGCATGAACGAATAGATCGCCTTGTCGTCGGCAATGCCGGTGCCGGGCGCGTTGGCGATGGTGATGCCGCCCGCGCGGTAGACGTCCATGATGCCCGAGACACCGAGCTGGCTTTCGGGCTTGAACGTCAGCGGATCGAGATAGTCATCGTCCACCCGCCGGTAGAGCACGTCGATCGGCTGGTAGCCCTGCGTGGTGCGCATGGCGATGCGGCCGTTCTCGATCCTGAGGTCGCTGCCCTCGACCAGTTCGGCGCCCATCTGGTCTGCCAGGAACGCGTGCTCGAAATAGGCCGAGTTGTAGATGCCGGGCGTGAGCACCGCGACGACCGGCTGATGCCCCTTTGCGGCGGGCGGCAGACAGGCGGCGAGGCTGCGGGCCAAGCGGCGGGGATAGTCCGAAACCTCGCGCACGCGGACGCGGGTGAACAGTTCCGGGAACATCGCCATCATCGTTTCGCGGTTCTCCAGCATGTAGGAGACCCCGGAAGGCGTGCGCGCGTTGTCTTCCAGCACCATGAACTCGTCCTCGCCTGTGCGGACGAGATCGATGCCGACGATGTGCGTGTAGACCCCGCCCGGCGGGGTGAAGCCAACCATCTGCGGCAGGAACGCGGGGTTCTTTTCAAGCAGGCGCGCGGGCAGGCGGCCCGAGCGGACGATTTCCTGCCGATGGTAAAGATCATGGAGAAACGCATTGAGCGCGCGCACACGCTGCTCGATCCCGCGCGAGAGGCGGCGCCACTGGTGCGCGGTGATAATGCGCGGCACCATGTCGAACGGGATCAGCCGTTCTTCGGCATCCTCGCTGCCATAGACGTTGAAAGTGATGCCGGTGCGGCGGAAGAACGCCTCGGCCTCGGTGCCCTTGCGGCGGAGCAGGTCTGCGGGTTGATCGCCGTACCATTCGCTGTAGCCGCGATAGGCCGGGCGCACCGAGCCATCGGCGGCAAACATCTCGTCATAGGACGAGGTAGAGGCGTTGGTCATGCGATCATCCCGATAACCGGAAGCTTGCACAGCCTGCAGGCTTTGCCAAGCGCCATGCTGCACTTGCGAGACAAAATTGTAACTGAAACGCGCAGTGAAGCGTTACGCGGCTTCGCGCTTGCCACGCGCAGCCCGAGGTGACACGTTTAACCGGACGGCTAATTATTCCGGAAGAGAGCAAGCCATGGGCGAGATCCATCACCGCACCTGCCATATCTGCGAGGCCAATTGCGGCGTACTGGTGGAAGTGGAGGGCCGGCGGGTCGTTTCGATCAAGGGCGATCCGGACAACCCGCTTTCGCGCGGGCATATCTGCCCCAAGGCGACCGCGCTGGAGGACTTGCAGAACGACCCGGACCGCCTCCGCACGCCGCAGAAGCGCGTGGGCGAAGACTGGTTCGCGATTTCATGGGAGCAAGCCTTTGCCGAGATCGGCGAACGCACCCGCGCCATCCTCGCGCGCGATCCTGCGAGCACCGCGACGTATGTGGGCAACCCCAACGCTCATTCCTATGGCAACGCGCTCAACGCCCATCACCTGACCAAGGCGCTCGGCACCAGGAACCAGTTCTCCGCGAGCACTGTGGACCAGATGCCGCATCAGGTGGCCAACCTGCTGCTGTATGGCCACGCCAGCATGTTCGGCATTCCGGATATCGACCGGACGGAGACGCTGATCATCATCGGCGGCAATCCGATGGCTTCGAATGGCTCCGTGTGGACCGTGCCCGATTTCCGCAACCGTGCGCGCGCGCTGAAGGCGCGGGGCGGCAAGCTGGTGGTGATCGACCCGCGCCGGACCGAAACCGCGAAGATCGCCGACCGGCACGTGTTCGTGAAACCTGCCAGCGACGCTTTCCTGCTGATCGCGCTGCTCAAGGCCGTGATGGCGCGGCGGCCCATCGCGCCGGTGCAGGAATTCGTGACCGGGCTGGATGCGGTGGCGGCGCTGCTGGCGCGCTTCGACGATGCGGCATGCTGCGCGGCGGCGGGTGTGACGGCGGCGGATGTTGACTGGCTGGCGGAGCGGCTCACCAGCGGCCCTGCTGCGTTGTATGGCCGGCTCGGCATCGCGACGCAGCGGCATGGCACCTTGAACGCGTGGCTGATCGCGCTGATCAACATCGCCGCCGGGCAGCTCGACCGGGAAGGCGGGACAGTGTTTCCGATCCCCGCGCTCGATACGCTTTCGATGCTGCCGCGCGGATCGCTGGGCAAGTTCACCTCGCGCGTTTCGGGGCACAAGTCGGTGCTGGGCGAGTTTCCCGCCGCCGCGCTGGCCGAGGAGATCGAGACCGAAGGGCTGGGCCAGATCAAGGCGCTGTTCGTGGTGGCGGGCAATCCGGTGCTTTCGACGCCCAACGGCCCCCGGCTCGACAAGGCGCTGGCAGGGCTGGAGCTGATGGTTTCGGTGGACATGTACCGCAACGCCACCAGCCGCCGCGCGCACTATATCCTGCCGCCGACCGGGCCGCTGGAGCGCGACCACTACGGCCTGTTCCTGCTGCCGATGGCGGTGCGCAACGTGGCGGTCTATTCACAGCCGACGCTGGAACGCGAGGACGAGCAAGCCTTGCACGATTGGGAAATCCTGCGCGGTCTGGCTCAGGCGATCAGCGGCAAGCCGGTGCAGGAACCAACCCCGCGCGAGGCGCTGGACAGTCTGCTGCAAGGCGGGCCCTACAAGGTCTCGCTGGCGGACGTGGAAGCCGCCCCGTCGGGCCTCGATTTCGGGCCGCCGCGTGCGGGTGTCCTGCCGGAACGCCTGCGCAGCGACAGCCAGACGGTGACTTGCGCCGTACCCGCCTTCATGGACGCGCTGGCGGCGCTGGAGGTGCCGGAAGCGGCGGCAGCGGAGAGCGGAAAGCTGACACTCATCGGGCGGCGGCACTTGCGCACCAACAATTCGTGGCTCGCCAACAGCCACCGCCTGACCAAGGGGCCGAACCGCTGCACCCTGATGATCCACCCCGATGATGCCGCGGCGCTGGGGCTGGAGGACGGAGATCAGGCCACGGTGCGATCGGCCTCTGGCGAAATCGCGCTGCCGGCCGAGGTGACCGACGACATGATGCCCGGCACGGTTTCGATCCCCCACGGCTGGGGCCACGATCTGCCCGGCATGGCGATGCAGGTTGCGCGCAGCCGCGCGGGCGTGAGCGCCAACGTGCTGACCGAATCGCACGCGCTCGATCCGCTATCGGGGAATGCGGCGCTTTCGGGCGTGCAGGTGGAAGTGGCCCGCGCGGAGCTGGCGGCAGCGGAGTAAGTTGGGGGTGGAGTAGGCAGCTTAGCCTGTTCCGCCCTTTGCGTCTTCCTTGCCGGTGCATTCGCCGGTGTGCTTGGCGCTCACTTCCATTTGCATCGACATGGCCTTGCCGCCGGGACCCTGGCCATTGATCGCCATGGTCATCTGGTAGGTTTCGGGCGTGTAATTGCCCTGCATGGTCATGGTCTGCGAGCCCTGCTGCGCCTTGCAGGTCATCTTTGCGTCGATCTTGCCGCCGCCCATCGCGAAGCTGTCATACTTGCAGCGCTCATCGGCCTGGCCGAAGAACTTGGCATCGGGCTTCTCCGCTTCTTCCTTGGTGAGGCAGGAGGAGTACGTCCGATCCTTGCCCATGACCTTCGACATCATCGCCTTGGCCTCGGGCGGCATGCCGTCCATCTCCAGCTTGACGAACTTCATCGTCGAATCCCACCGCCCGGGCGTGAACTTGAGGCCCGCGTCGGCAACCTTTTTCGCGACGTCGGAAACGCTCTCGTTGCTGGCGGTCACCGTCTTGCCGCTGCCACACCCGGCAAGCGTCAGCGCGGTGGAAAGGGCGAGGATAGGCAGGATGGGCAGGCGCATGGGTTGGGTTCCTCTCGCTCGTAACGGCACAGGGCTAACACCGCCCGCCGTGTTTTCCAATGATCCGCATCACACTTGGGCACGAGATGGCCCTTGTGCCGATTGCACGGACGCGGTTTGTTCCCCATATCGGGCGCATGGCCGAACTCGTGATCCGCAGGGGGCTGGAAGAGCCCGATACTTCCGCCAATTTCGTGCCGCACAAGCCGGTGCGTCCCGAGAAATCGGAAGGCGGGCGGCCATTCAAGGTTGTGTCCGAATACCAGCCAGCGGGTGACCAGCCGACCGCGATTGCCGACCTCGTCGCCTCTACGCTCGACGGCGAGGTAACGCAGGTGCTGCTCGGCGTGACGGGCAGCGGCAAGACTTTCACCATGGCCAAGGTGATCGAGGAATTGCAGCGCCCCGCCCTGATCCTGGCGCCCAACAAGATCCTCGCCGCGCAGCTTTATGGCGAAATGAAGAGCTTCTTTCCGGAGAACGCGGTCGAGTATTTCGTCTCCTACTACGACTACTACCAGCCCGAGGCCTATGTGCCGCGGTCCGATACCTACATCGAGAAGGAAAGCTCGGTGAACGAGGCGATCGACCGGATGCGCCATTCGGCCACGCGCGCGCTGCTGGAGCGCGATGACGTGATCATCGTCGCCTCGGTCTCGTGCCTCTATGGTATCGGCTCGGTCGAGACGTATTCGGCGATGATCTTCGACCTGAAAGTGGGCGACACGGTCGATAGCCGCGAGATCATCCGCAAGCTGGTGGCGCTGCAATACAAGCGCAACGATGCCGCCTTCCAGCGCGGCAATTTCCGCGTGCGGGGCGACAACATCGAGATCTACCCATCGCACTACGAGGACATGGCGTGGCGCGTCTCGTTCTTCGGGGACGAGATCGAGGGAATTGCCGAGTTCGATCCGCTGACTGGCAAGTCGGGAACGAAGCTGAGCAAAGTTCGCGTCTACGCCAATTCGCACTACGTGACGCCCGGGCCGACGATGAAGCAGGCAGCGGACGCGATCCGCTTCGAACTGACCGAGCGGCTCAAGGAACTGGAAGCGGAAGGCAAGCTGCTGGAAGCGCAGCGGCTGGAGCAGCGCACCAATTTCGATCTCGAGATGATCCACGCCACCGGCAGCTGCGCGGGGATCGAGAACTACTCGCGCTTCCTGACGGGGCGCCTGCCCGGCGAGCCGCCGCCGACGCTGTTCGAATATCTGCCCGACAATGCGCTGCTGTTCGTCGACGAAAGCCACCAGACCGTGCCACAGATCGGGGCGATGTCGAAGGGCGATCACCGCCGCAAGATCACGCTGGCGGAGTATGGCTTCCGCCTGCCGAGCTGCATCGACAACCGGCCGCTCCGCTTCAACGAATGGGACGCGATGCGCCCGCAGACGGTCGCGGTTTCGGCCACGCCGGGGCACTGGGAAATGGAACAGGCGGGCGGCGTGTTTGCCGAACAGGTGATCCGCCCGACCGGCCTGATCGATCCGCCGGTCGATATCCGCCCGGTCGAGGACCAGGTGCAGGACTGCATCAACGAATGCCGCAAGACCGCGCAGGCCGGCTACCGCACGCTCGTCACCACCCTCACCAAGCGCATGGCCGAGGACCTGACCGAGTTCATGCACGAGGCGGGGCTGCGCGTGCGCTATATGCATTCCGATGTGGAGACCTTGGAGCGCATCGAGCTGATTCGCGATCTGCGGCTCGGGGTTTATGATGTGCTGGTGGGCATCAACCTGCTGCGCGAAGGCCTCGATATTCCCGAATGCGGGCTGGTGACCATTCTGGACGCCGACAAGGAAGGCTTCCTCCGCTCCGAAACCTCGCTGATCCAGACCATCGGCCGCGCGGCGCGCAACGTCGATGGGCGGGTGATCCTCTATGCCGACCGGATGACCGGCAGCATGGAGCGCGCCATTGCCGAGACCGACCGCCGCCGCGAAAAGCAGCGCGCCTATAACGAGCTCCACGGCATCACGCCCGAATCGATCAAGCGCGACATCCACGACATCGTGGCCGACACTGCGAGCCGTGACGGCGTGCTGGTCGAGATCGATGCGGACGGGGCCAACAACCTCGTCGGCCACAACCTGCGCGCCTATATCGAAGAGCTCGAAAAGAAGATGCGCGCGGCGGCGGCGGATCTGGAATTCGAGACAGCGGGCCGCCTGCGCGATGAAATCCGCGCGCTGGAGGCAAACGAACTGGGCCTGCCCGATGGCGAAAAGAAAGCGCCGATCGTGGGGCGGAGCAACGAGGGCAAGCCGGGTACGCGCAAGACGCGGTATGGGAAGAGCCAGAAGAAGTGGGGGAAGTGAGGCAGGTTCGCCGCCGCATGCGCCGAACTATCCACCGCACTGCGCTTTCCACTATCTTGCCATGGCGCGGATTTTCGTCTGCTTCAGGCAGAGTTGGCCTTAACGGCGATGAACGGGCCCGAAAAGGATGAAGCCTTGATTTCGCGTATCGCACCCGCCCTGCTGGTTCTGATGCTGGCCGCCTGTTCGTCGTCATCCGCGACGACGACCGCTGGCGTGGACGGACCAGTCGATGCCGTGCGCGTGGCGATGCCGGCGGACAGCGCGCCTCCGCCGCCCGCTCGCGCCGAAGATGCCAAGGGCGCGTGGGTTTCCGTTTCTGGCGGCGCGGCTGCCCGCTTCGGCTATGCGGGGGAGGCCCCGCTGCTCACCCTTGAATGCCGCAATGGAGCGCTGGTAGTGACCCGCAGCGTGGCGGCGCCGATCGGAGCGGAGGCGCTGTTTGCGCTGCAAGGGAGCGGTTATATCCTGCGCTTGCCGGTAGACGCGACCGCGCAACCCGGCCAGCGCGGCTATGTGTGGCAGGGCTCGATTGCCGCCGACGACAAGCGGCTGACGCTGTTCAAGGCGAAGTTTGCCGGGACGCTGCCGGGCGGCGGGCACATCGAGGTGCCGGCCAGCGATGTGCCGGGTGCGCTGATCCGGCGCTGCGCGGGCAGCGGCGCGGCTTAGAGCTTGCCGAACTTCGCTTCGTAAGCGGCGGTATCACCGCCCGCGAGGAGCTTGGCCTGTTCGATCCAGTTGTCGCGCGTGGCGCGGCCGGCGAAAGCGCCGAGCTGGGCGTCGATGCGGGCGACGTCTTCGTCTGTCCAGCCGGCGATTTCGGCGTAGCGGGTGATGCCCAAGGCCCGCAGCACGGTGCTGATCTTGGGGCCGAGGCCCTTGATGCGGGTGAGATCGTCGCCCTGATCGGCATTGGCGTCAGACGGCGGCGGCGCTTGCGCAATCACCGGCGGCGGGGTGATCGCGGCGGCGGGCGGCGCGTCGATCAGCGCGGAGTTGCGGGCGGCGGGGGCTGCACCTTCGGAGAGGACATCACGATATTCGCGCTTTTCGGGCAGCGACTTGCGTCCGCGCAGCAGGAACACCAGCGCCAGCACGAGCACCGCAGCGATGGCGCCGACCAGAACCGCGTTTGCCTGAATCCATTCCATTGCCTGAACCCATTCCCTATCTTGCGAGACCTCAGCCCGCATTCACCGGGGACGCGCTTTCCCACGTGTGCCGATGAATGCCAAGGGGCGTTGAACGGAGGGCGCAGGGGCAGTTGCTATCGCGCTCTTGCGGGCAGAGTGCGGATCAGCCCGGCTTCAAGGCGCCTGCTTCTTGAACAGGATGCGGTCTTCCGGCCCGAAGCCGCGCCGCCAGATGACCAGTCCGTAGACACCAAGGATCGCCGGGATGCCGATGGCGAGTTCGACCCATTCGGGCATGAGCTTGGTAAGCGCCCCGACCAGCACCGCTGGTGCCGCTGCCCACAGCAGCGCCCAGCGCCAGTTGGTGATCTTGTCCCCCAGCAGGCTGGCCAGCAACCGCGACTTGGCGAGCGAAGCGCAGGCCAGCGCGATGGCAAGCGCCGCCGCCGCACCAGCCGCCTGCATCAGCGGATTGAAGCCGAGGCGCTGCGCGGCGAGCATGAAGGCGATGGTCAGCACGCCTTGCAGGACAATGGTGCCAAGGCTGATCCACAAGTTGCGCAGCCGCGCGACATAGATCAGAGCGGCCTCGCTCACCACGGCGGGCGCGGCGGCAACTTCTGCGGTGAGCAGCAGCGCGAGCGCAGCGGTGCCGGCCACGAAGCCCGGGCCGACCAGCCCCATGACGGCGGCACCGGGAATGCCCAGCGCCAGCGCCACGCCGGCCTGTGCAGCCGTGATCCAGAAGCCGACCTGGCACACCTGCCGCGCCACGGCGGGGAAGTTTCCGCTTTGCAGGTTGCGCGTGATGACCGGGCCGAGGATCGGCTCGAAGCTCGTCTTGAGCTTTTGCGGAAGTGTCGCGACTTGCTGGGCCACGTAGTAGATGCCGATGACGGCGGGCGGCACCTGGAACACGCCAAGCAAAAACAGATCGAGCTTGCGCGTGCCCCATTCGATCGCGTCCGCCCCAGCCAGGGGCAGGTTGCTTACCGCAAGGCGCAAGAGATCGATCGGGCGCGGCGACCACTGGCGCGGCGCGCCGTAGCTGCGCAGGAGGGGCACGAAAGCCGTAAGCGTAGCGGCGAAGATCGAGGCGACATAGGCAAGGATCAGCCCGCTCTCGCGGATCGGCAGGAACGCCATGCCCGCGAGCCAGACCGCACCGGCGACGATGGAAAGCGTCCACGGTTCGACAACCGAACGCGCGCGCACCGTGGCGCCGACATCGAACCGGTAGGCGAGCGCAGCCAGCGCAATATCGCCGAGTGCCAGCGGCACGACCGTTAGCGGCAGCAGGCGCTGGAGATGCGTGTAGTGCCCGCTGGGGAACATCGGCGCAGGGAAGGCATAGAGCAGCGCGGCGAGCACGGCCGATACGAAACCGGAGAGCATCAACGCATCAGCGACCACGCTGGCGCCGTCCCGGTCATCGCGCGCCAGCTGCTGGGCAAGCCCGCGCTTCTGGCCGAGCGTGGCGAGCTGCGCGGCGAGTTCGACCGCGATGGTGGCGGAGGCGAAGCGGCCGAGATCCTCGGCGCCATAGAGCCGCCCGGCGATGAACAGGAACGGGATGCGCGCGGCGAGGCGCAGGAGGAAGCCGAGAAAATTGGTCCGTCCGCCCTTGGCCAGCGCGGCAATGTCCTGCTGTTCGGAGGAAAGATGCACTGCCTCAGCCAAGCGGGGCCTCCGCACGCAAGGGACGCGCGAGGAGCTGCGCCACGAGCGCACGAGGGCTGAGCGCGCCATCGAGCAGCGCGGCGACGCCGGCGGCAATCGGCATGGCAATGGCGTGTTCGCTGGCCAGCCGCGCGAGGACGGGCGCGGTGAATGCGCCTTCGGCCACGGTGCTGCGCTCTGCCAGCAAGGCCGCCGCCCCGCCCGTGCGGTCGCCCTCTGCACCCAAAGCCATGCCGAGCGCGAAATTGCGGCTCTCGGACGAAGAGCAGGTCAGCACGAGATCGCCGAGGCCGGAAAGCCCAGCAAGCGTTTCCGCCTCAGCCCCGAGCGCGAGGCCAAGCCGCTGCATTTCAGCGAAACCCCGGCTGATCAGCGCGGCGCGGGCATTGGCGCCGAGACCGAGCCCTTCGACAACGCCGCAGGCAATCGCGAGGACATTCTTCACCGCGCCGCCGATCGAAGCGCCGATCACATCCGCCGAATAATAAGGCCGGAAAGCGGGCCGCGCGATGACGGGGGCGAGCCGCGCCCACTGCTCTTCGCCGCCAGCGCAGGCGAGCGTAACGGCGGTGGGCAGGCCATCGGCCACCTCATGCGCGAAAGTCGGGCCGGACAGGACAGCGAGTGCAGCGCCGGGCGCAGCGGCAGCAGCCACCTCGCTCATCAAGCGGCCGGTGCCCTGCTCGATGCCCTTGGCGCAGAGGACGATGTCGTTTCCTTGCGGCGCGAGTTCGCCCAGCACCGCACCGAGATGCTGCGCCGGGGTGACCATCAGCAGCACCGGGAGCGCAGCGAGATCGGCAAGATTGCCGCTCGCGCGGATCGCGGGATGGAGCGCGGCACCGGGCAGGAAGCGCGGGTTTTCGTGGGCGCTGTTCACCGCCTCGACCACATCGGCCTCGCGCGCCCAGAGCAGGACAGCGCGGCCGTCGCTCGCCAGCATCTGCGCGAGCGCAGTGCCCCATGCACCGCCGCCGACGACGCCGACTTGCGGGGCGCTCATGCTTTCACTCCCGCGCCGCGCACAGGTTCGGCATCAGGATCGAGCGGCCAGCGCGGGCGCGCCAGCGCGTCGAGCGGATCGGTGAGCCCGGCGGCGAAGCGCTCCGCCCCGGCCCAGCCGATCATCGCGGCATTATCAGTGCACAGCTTCGGCGGCGGGGCGACAAGCGGCAGGCCGGCTTCTTGCGCGAGCGCGGTCAGTGCGGCGCGAAGGCTGGCGTTGGCAGCGACCCCGCCCGCGACAACCAGCGCGGTAACCGGGCTTGCTGGTGTGTGGGCGCGCTCCACCGCGCGGCGGGTGCGGTCGATCACGCAGTCGATGGCGGCCTGCTGGAACGAGGCGGCGATGTCTTCGCTCCGGTGGATACCGGCATCGCGCGCGCGCATCACCGCGCTCTTGAGGCCGGCAAAGGAAAAGTGCGGCTCGGCGCTGCCCATGAGCGGGCGCGGCAGGGGCACGGCTTTCGGGTTGCCCTCGCGCGCCATGCGTTCGACCGCGGGGCCGCCGGGAAAGCCGAGGCCGAGGATCTTGGCGGTCTTGTCGAAGGCCTCGCCCAGCGCGTCGTCAATCGTGGTGGCAAGGCGGCGGTATTGGCCGAGCCCGCGCACCTCGAGGATCTGGCAATGCCCGCCCGAAGCGAGGAGCAGCAGATAGGGGTAGGCCAATGCGGGTTCGGCCAGCCGCGCCGACAGCGCATGGCCTTCGAGGTGATTGACCGCGATCAACGGTTTGTCCGCCGCCATCGCCAGCGCCTTGGCGGTGACGAGCCCGACCATCACTCCGCCGATAAGGCCCGGCCCGGCCGTGGCGGCAATCGCGTCCATGTCGTTCAAGGTCAGGCCCGCCTCTTCCAGCACCGCGCCAACCATCGGCGCGAGGGTTTCGGCATGAGCGCGCGCGGCAATTTCAGGCACAACGCCGCCGTAAGGGCGGTGTTCCTCGTCCTGCGAGGCGATACGCTGCGCCACGATGCGCGCGGCGAGCGTGGCGCCCGCCCCGTCGATCACGGCGACGGCGGTTTCGTCGCAAGAGGATTCGATGCCGAGGATGAGGGCCATGGGAGACTTTCCCTTAGAGACATTCCCCGTTACGGCAAGTGACGCATGAACACGCCCGTAACGCCCGCGCCCGCACCGGCGCATTCGCCATCGCCCGCCAACCCGCTCAAGCTGGGTACGCGCCGCTCTCCGCTCGCCATGGCCCAGGCCGAGGAAACCCGCAGCCGTCTCTGCGCGGCGCACGGCTGGGAGGAAGCGGCGGTCGAGCTTGTGACCGTCGTGGCAAGCGGCGACCAGGTGCTGGACCGGCCGCTGGCCGAGATTGGCGGCAAGGCACTGTGGACCAAAGAACTCGATGCATGGCTGGCGGACGGCAGCATCGATTTTGCGGTCCATTCGATGAAGGACGTCGAGACCGAGCGGCCCGAGACGTTGGTGATTGCCGCCGTGCTCCCGCGTGAGGACGCGCGCGACGTGCTGGTGGGCGCGGACAGCGTGGCGGCCATTCCGCCGGGCGCGCGCGTGGGCACCAGCGCCCCGCGCCGCGCCGCGCAGATGCTCCATGCGCGGCCTGATCTCACTGTCGTCGGCTTTCGCGGCAATGTGGCGACGCGGCTTGGCAAGCTTGAAGCGGGCGAGGCGGATGTGACGCTGCTGGCGGCCGCCGGGCTCAACCGCCTCGGGCAGAACGGGATCGGCAGCCCGCTCGCGGCGGACGAGTGGCTCCCGGCCCCGGCGCAGGGCGCCATCGGCATCGAATGCCTGGCCGCACGCGCGGATCTGCGCGCGCTGCTCGATGCCATCGACCACAAGCCGAGCCATGCCGCGATCGACGCGGAGCGCGGTGTGCTGCGCGGGCTGGGCGGCACCTGCCACAGCCCGATCGCGGTGCTGACCACAGCAGACGGCGACAGCCTGACCTTGCGCGCCGCGCTGTTCAGTCCCGACGGCGCCGAACGGATCGAGGCCAGCGCCACGTTTCCGGCCGGGGATACGGACGGCCCCGCCGCCCTTGCGCACAAGCTGCTGGCCGACGCGCCTGAGGCGATCCGCCGCCACTTCACCGGCACTTGAAGGGGCCGGGATGATCCCGGTCATCGTCATCCGCCCCGAGCCGGGCAATGCCGCGACGGTGGCCGCGGCGCGGGCGCTCGGCCTCGATGCACATGCCTTTCCCATGTTCGACATGGCCCCGGCGCCGTGGCAGCCACCCGATCCCGCGCCTTATCGTGCGCTGCTGGCGGGCAGCGCCAACGTTTTCCGGCTGGGCGGCGCAGGGCTGGAACGGCTCAAGTTCCTGCCGGTTCACGCGGTAGGGGCGACAACAGCAGAGGCGGCGCGTGCCGAGGGCTTCGGCGTGTCGGCAATCGGCGAGGGCGGCTTGCAACCCATGGCTGCGGCGCTGCCGCCTGGGCGTTATCTTCGGCTGGCCGGGGAGAAGCGCGTGCCGCTCGCGCTTCCGTCTGACGTGATGGTGGACGATGTGGTGGTTTATGCCTCAGCGGGGCAACCGATGCCGCAGGCGCTCGCCAGGGCACTGACCGGACCCGCCGTGGTGCTGCTCCACTCGGGCGAGGCGGCCATGCACTTCGCCGCAGAATCAGCGCGTCTGGGCGTGCAGCGTGGGCAGATCGCGCTGGCATGCCTTGCGCCGCGAATCGCCCTGATGGCGGGCAATGGCTGGCAACACATTGAAATAGCTGAGACACGCACTGATCAAGCAGTGCTGGCACTCGCCGTCCAAATATGCGAGAAAGTGTCACCAAGAGGACACTGACAACTGAAAAATGATCCTATGCAGGACATGACCTTTGGTTCGCACCTGGCTCAGCAACGCTCTCGCAGCGGGCGTGGCCGCGCGATGCTGGCCGTCCTGCTCATCATTGCGGCTCTGGCCGGCGGTGCCTGGTATGGCTGGAAATCGGGCTGGCTCGAAGTCCATATGCCGGGGATTGCCGCAGCGCCCGTGCCCGCACCTTCGGCTTCGATGTCGCAGGCCGCCGCGCAGACCACGGCCAACCTTGCCGCGACCGATGCCGCGCTGACTGCCGCCGCGGCCAAGGTTTCCGCGCTCGAACAGCGGCTCGCCGAACTTAACCAGCAAGCCGCCGCCGCTGCCGGTCAGGCCGGGCAGGCCGAGGCGCTGCTCGTTGCCTTCGCGGCGCGCCGCGCGATCGAACGCGGCCAGCCGCTGGGTTATCTCGAGGCGCAACTGCGCGTGCGCTTTGGCAACACGCAGCAGGCCGCGGTCGACCGCGTGATCGCAGCGGCGCAAAAGCCGATGACGCTTGCGCTGCTGCGCGAGGATTTCGAGCGGCTGGGCCCGCAACTGATCGGCGGCGCCAAAAGTGAAGGCACGTGGGACTGGATGACTCGCCAGATGAGCGAGTTATTCGTGATCCGCCATTCGGACAGCCCCTCCCCCACCGCCGAAAGCCGTGCGCTGCGCGTGCGTGAGGCGCTGGCTGGGGGCCGCATCGATATCGCCATCTCCGAAGTGGAACGGATGCCGGGCAAGGAAGCGGCCACAGAATGGCTCGCCCATGCGCGCGATTACGCGATGACGGAGCATGCGCTGGATCAGCTGGAGACGGCGGCGCTTTCGTTCCCGCCGACGCCGCCGGTCGTGGTGAAGCCCGATGCCGCGGCTCCGGCCCCCGCATCGAGTACCGCGGCAGAACCGGGCGCGCCCGCCGTTTAAGCGGGTTGCAGAAGGCTCGGCAGCGCGCCGCTCATGCCGCGCGCTTCATCCATGAAGAAGCGCTTGAGCGCGGGGACGCGCTGGACGCCGGCCATGCCAAGGCGGCGGATCGCGGAAGGGATGCGCCCCGGGATGCCGAACAGCCGCGTCAGCACGTCCGTCGCGGCCGAGACCATGAAAGTATCCGCCGCGCGCCAGCGTTCGTAGCGCGCGAGGACTTGCGCATCGCCTGGGTCGAGGCCGAGGCGCATCCCGTCGGTCAGCACTTCGATCAGCGCCGCCACATCGCGCAGGCCAAGATTGAGGCCCTGCCCGGCGATGGGGTGCATCCCGTGCGCGGCATCGCCGACCAGCGCGAGGCGGTCAGCCACCATGCGCGCGGTGTGGTGGAAATTGAGCGGCCACGATGAACGCGCACCCATCAGCCGCACTTCGCCCAGCACATCGCCCATGCGTTCCTGCACCGCGCTGCGGAAGGCGCCATCGGGCAGCGCCAGAATGCCGTGCGCGTCCTTCTCGCCCACGGTCCACACCAGCGCCGAGCGGTGATTGCCGTCTGCATCATCGCGCAGCGGGAGCAGCGCGAAGGGTCCGGCGGGGTAGAAGATTTCCCACGCGACATTGCCGTGCGGCTTGCTGTGCGCAAGGCCGACGATCATCGCACGGTGGCCATAGCTCCACCGCGCAGGCGTGAAGCCAGCCTCGTCCCGCGTGGGTGAGGCGCGGCCTTCGGCGCCGACCAGCAGGCGCCCCTTGATCGTGCGGCCATCGGCCAGCGTGACCGAAACGCTGTGCTCGCCGCGCTCGCGCTCCGCCACGCGGGCATTGGGGAGAAACGTAATGAGGCTTTCCTTCGCCGCCGCCGCATACATCGCGGTGCGCAGATCGCGGTTGGCGAACATGCGGCCAAGCGTCCCGTCATTGGCGTCGGGCTGGAAATCGATCCGGCCGGGCTTCATCCCGTCCGTCACCGCAATGGAAGCAATCGGGCAACCAAGCGGTTCGAGTGCATCGGCGAGGCCAAGGTGGCTGTAAAGATTCCAGCTCGCGGTCGAGATCGCGGAGGCGCGGCCGTCGAAGCCTTCGGCGGTCTGCGCGGCGGGATCGGAATTGTCGATCACGCAGCTCGGGATGCCCGCCTTGGCAAGGCCGATGGCAAGCGTCATGCCGACGAGCCCGCCGCCGAGAATGACGATATCGGACGAAAGTGTCTCGCTCATGGACGCGCTCCGCACGTATCGCCGGTTCCGGCATCGAGATCGAGGCAGCGCCCATCGAACGCGCCTGCCGGCACCGGCAGGCCGATCAGCGCCGCAAGCGTGGGGGCGATGTCCACTGTCTCGACCGGGCTGGGCTGTTCGAACCCGGTCATGCCCTTGCGCCAGAACAGCATCGGCACGCGCCGGTCATAGTCCCATGGGGAGCCGTGGGTAGCGACGTAGCCGGGCGCGGGCGACGGGATCGGAACCACGCCGCGCTTGAGCATGAGCACCACATCGCCCGAGCGCGGACGGTAGAACGAGGCCTTGGCGCGGTCGATCAGCGACCAGGTCTCGGGAGAGCCGCTGGGCGCGGGCGCCGCGGTGATTTCATCGGCGGTGAAGGCCGCGGCAACTTCGGGATTGGCGAGCAGTTCGGCCTTCAGCGCTTCGAGTGCGCGAGCCTTGTCTGCCGGGGCCAGATCGCGGCGGAGCCAGATATCGCCCGAGGCACCATCGGACAGGACGAGATCCTTCGCATCGAGCCCGGTCTTTGCGGCGACCGCTGCGCTCAGGGCTTCGGGCAGCAGCGTCTTGCTCACGCGGTGCGCGGCGGTGAGCGCCTGTTCGTCCAGCCGCTCAGGCATATCGAAGCCGCCGTGATCGGCGGTGAGCACCACGGCATAGTCGATACCGCGCTGATCGAGCGCGATGAAGAAATCGCCGAGCGCGAGATCGAGCTGCTGGAGCTGGATGCACATTTCCGTGCCTTCGGTGCCATAGCCGTGGCCGACATAGTCGGTGGCCGAAAGGCTGACCGAGAGCACATCAGGGGTGGCGGCCTTGCCGAGCTTCTCCTCGTCCACCATCTCGGTCGCCAGATCGAGCGTGGCGCGGTCGATCCGCGGCGAGGCGCGGAAGCCGTTCTTGTCGCCCGGGGCGAGCGCGAAGCGGCCCGTGCCGACCGAGAAGGCACCCAGCGGCACCGCGCGGGCCTTGGCGCTACACCAATCGGGCAGCGGGAATTCCGGCGCACCCGCGCCCAGCACCTCGGCGAGGGCCTTGTTCTCGTTCACGACGGCGGGCGTGAGCGTCCGGCCATCGAGCGAGGTATAGGCGCCGTTCTTCCACCAATAGACCGCATCGGTGTCATGCCCGCCCATCATCAGCGCGGCGCGGTCCTTGCCCGAGACGGCCACGTTGCGGCTCGTGGGCCAGAGCGCCTTGATACGTTCGCCAAGCGTGGGGACAAGCAGGTGGCCGACCGAGGCGACGTAGTCCTTCGGATCGGCGGCGGACTTGGCCTCGTCCTCGGCGCAGTAGACCGTCTTCTTGGCGCGGCCGACGGACTGGTCGATCCACGTGTTGGCGATGATCCCGGTGCGCGCGGGGTGGACGCCGGTGAGGATCGTCGAGTGGCCGGGGCAGGTCTCGGTCGCCGCGTGGCTCTGATACCCGGAGGGGAACACCGCGCCCGAAGCGAGCCGCGCGAGGCCGCCGGTGAAGTGCGAGCGATATTGCGCGAAGAGATCCGCGGAGAACTGGTCGATCGAGATCGCGACGATCAGCTTGGGCGCATTCGGCGCGGGCTGGACGGCCGGGGGTGCAGGCTTTGCCGCTGCCTTGGCGACGAGATGCGGCGCTGGCCGGGCCGCGCAGGCTTGGGGCAGCGCAAACGCAGCCACGAGTGCCGCAGCACCGAACGCGGCGGGGAAGAACATGCGAGACGCCATGGGGTAACTTTCCTTCGGCCGGGTCCGAACCGGACTCGCCTGTCCAATACCTTGATACTGCTGCGTGATGGCCCCGCCCGCGCGCCCGCGCAAGAGGCAGCACGCACGCGGTGCCCTCGTGGACAGACTCCCCCGAAGGCAAGCTTGCAGGCGGGCATTGCCGGTGGCCAAGACCATGGTGCTGGGATAGATGCGACATATGGCATTATTGAGAACCCTGATCGGATTGCTGGCGGCCGCGTGGCTGGCGCTGGGATCGCTGCCGGCATCGGCCCAGCTCGTCTCCGGCCCCGCGCATATCCGCGCATCGCTGCTGGCGGAACGGCCTGCGCGGCCCGGCGAAACAGTGACGCTGGCGGTGCTGATGCAGCCGGACAAGGGCTGGCACGGCTATTGGACCAATCCGGGCGATGCTGGCCTGCCGATCACGCTCGACTGGACGCTGCCGCCGGGCGTGGGCACTGGTCCGCTGGAGTTTCCCGTGCCGCAGACGCTGCTGGTGCAGGGGCTGATGAACCACGTCTACGAGCATGACTACGCTGTGCTGGTGCCGCTGACCGTGCCCAAGGATGCGAGGCCGGGCAGCGTGCTCGCCATCTCCGCCAAGGCCAACTGGCTCGCCTGCACCGAAGCGATCTGCGTGCCCGAAAGCGCGACTTTGCAAGGCACGGTGACAGTGGGTGAAGGCCCCGCCGATGCGCGCTTCGATGGCTGGCGCGCCGCGCTGCCAGCTCCGCTAGACCGGCAGGGGACATTTGCCGCTTCGCCTTCAGGCTGGCGCATTGCCATGCCGTTTCCGGCGGGCGCCGCCATCGGTAGCCCGCACTTCTTCATCCAGTCCGAAGGCGTGGCAGACTATGCCAAGCCGCAGGCGTTCAGCCGTGTCGGCGATACGCTGGTGATCGAACTTGCCAAGGCCGCCTTCCCTGCGCCCGAAGCGCCCACGACGCTGGCGGGCGTTCTTTCGCTGGGCACAGGACCGAAGGGCGAGAGCCTTGGCGGCATCGCCTTCAGCGCCGCGCCGGGCCCAGTGCCGACTGGCGGCATTCCGCTGGGCAAGGGCGATGCGCCTGCGCCGTTCTCTGCCGTGACACTGGTCATCGCGATCCTTGGCGCGCTGGCAGGCGGGCTGGTGCTCAACGTGATGCCCTGCGTGTTCCCGATCCTCAGCCTCAAGGCGATGGCGCTGGCCCGCTCGGGCGGCAACGATGCCCATGCCCGCAGCGAGGCGCTGGGCTACTCGACCGGCGTGATCGGCACCGTGGTCTGCCTCGGCGCGATACTGCTGGCCTTGCGCAGCGCAGGAAGTGCGGCGGGCTGGGCGTTCCAGTTGCAGAACCCCTCGGTCGTCGCCGGGCTGCTTCTGCTCGCGGCAGCCATCGCGCTCAATATGGCGGGGCTGTTCGAATTGCCTTCGCTCAGTGTGGGCGGAAAGCCGTCTTCAGGCTTCTCCGGTTCGCTCGCAACCGG
>CANCET010000034.1 GCA_947375105.1 Sphingomonadaceae bacterium | reverse complement strand
CCTACAAGAACAACGCTGTCGTTTTTGCCGCGCTTGCTGGCGGCGCGTGCGCTCCCTTGCGCCTCGTCGTCGTCGGCCCCCCGCGCACCGTGCTCGAAGCCGCCGGCCTTACCCCTCCGGCCGATACGGTGTTTGCCGGCAGTTGCGATGACGCCGCCTTGCGCGCGCTCTACGAAGGGGCTGAGGCGCTGCTGTTCCCTTCGCGCACCGAAGGTTTCGGTCTTCCGCCGGTCGAGGCCATGCTGTGCGGTTGCCCGGTGATCGCCGCTCCTTGCGGCGCGGTGCCCGAAATCTGCGGGGAGGCCGCCCGCTATGCCGATCCAGACGATCCTGCGGCGTGGCGCGCCGCGCTTGCCAGCCTCCCGCGCGAAGCCCTCGTCGCTGCCGGCCGCGCCCGCGCCGCGCAATACACCTGGGCGCACGCCGGCCGCAATCTGCTGGGCACCCTGCGCACGCTGGCTCAGCGGTTATGAAGCGGCAGGCCTTGAAGGCGCGTATTGCCCGGTTCGCCCGCGCGGGTGGCGGCACTGCCGTGATCGCCATGGCCGCGCGGGTCAGTGGGCAGTTCGCCATGGTCGCGGTCACGCTTGTCGCCACACGTCATCTCGGACCAGCCGATTTCGGCCTGTTCGCCATCGCCGGCGCATTCGTCATGCTCGCGCGCACCATGCTTTACACCGGCCCGTTCGAGTACCTGCTCAAAGCCGCGCCCGAACGTGAGCGGGAGACTGCATCTGCTTGCCTCGCCGCCACCGTGGCTGTGGCGTGCGGCTGGACGCTGCTGCTCGCCGCGATCGGCCTCGCCGCGCCCATGCTGTTCCGCGGGTCGGGCGTTGCCGGCGTGATCCTGACACTCGCGCCTTCGGTGCTGCTTGCCGCGTTCGCTGCGTTCGCCGAAGCCGCCATGCTGCGGGGCGGCGCGGTGCGGCGCTATTATGCCATCACCGTGATTGCCGAATTCGGCGCTGGCCTCGCCGCGATCGCGCTGCTTGTCGGAGGCTGGGGCATCTGGGCACTGGTCGTGCAGATCTACGCGCGCATCGCGCTCATGATTCTCGCGCTCGGCGGCTTCGGCCCGCGCCTCGTGCTTGTCCGCCCGCCGTTCGGCGAAGTGACCGCGGTGCTGCGCTGGTCCACCAGCCGCTTTGGCTCGGTGCTTGTCGGTTTCCTCGCCAACTACAGCGGCGATCTTGTGCTCGGCGTCGTGTTCTCCCCCGCCGCCGCCGGGCTCTACCGCGCGAGCAACCGCATGGTGACGGCGCTGGCAGACATGTTCGTTCAGCCCGCCGGCATGCTGGCGCTTACCACGCTTGCCGCCGAACGTGCCGGTAGGCCGGGGGGTGGAGCAGGGGAGGCGCGCCCCGGCGCCTGGCTGCGCCTGACCGCCTTGTTTGCCGCGCTCGGCTGGCCCGCGCTCGCAGTGCTTGCACTGTTCGCAAACCGCCTCGTCCCACTTGCGCTCGGCCCGGCCTGGGCTGCGGCTGGTCCGGTCGTCGCGGTGTTCTGCCTCGCGCGGATGGCCGCGCTGGTCACGGCGGTCGCCTCCGCCGCGCTTGTCGTGGCAGACCGGCAGGGCCGCGTTCTCGCGGTGCAGACCGCCGCTGCGGGGGCAACTGCCGCACTCACGGTCCTCGTCGCTCCGTTCGGCGCACGCTCTGCTGCGCTCGCTGCCACGCTTGTCGCCATAGTCGCCGCCGTTGTTCTGGTGCGTGCCGCGCTACGCCGCGAAGAGCATGCCGCCCTTGTCGAAGCCGCCCGTCTCGTCCTTTTTCCGCTGGCCGGCGCATTCGGCGCGGCCTTCGCGGCAGACCGGCTCGCCGTGCACACGCCGACGCTTCTCGCGCTCGCGCTCCCGCTCGCCTGCGCTGCTGCGGGTTGGCTGATCGCGGTCTGGCCCGTGGCCCCGGCTTTTCGCCGCGCCGCCGCCCTGCTTGCCGAAGCACCCCGTCCGGCATAACCCCAAATCCCGCTTGCCTGCGGCGCGCTCCCGTGGAACCTTCGCACGTGCAACAAGGGGATTGTCACAGATGAAGCGCATCACGGTCGCCGCTGCCATTCTGCTCGCCGCGGCCCCTTGCATTGCCCCATGCGCTGCCCGGGCTGCTGAAACTGCGGCTGCTGAAGCTGCTCCGGTTTCCTTCGTCGCAGCCACGTTCGCAGTCCCCACCAGCGCACAGGGCGCGAGCTTCCAGCTCAAGCCGCTCGGCCCCGAACTCGTGCGGATCGATTTCGACGCCTACATGTCCTCGGTCGAACACCTTCAGCAGACGTTTACCCGCAGCACGGACTGGCCGCACGCCGGCATCAGCGATGCCGACGCCTTGCTCGACATGCAGACCGAAGCGGGACGTTTCGCGCGCCGCGAAAGCTTCGCTTACTCTGTCCTCACGCCCGACGGGAAGCGCGAGCGCGGCTGTATCTACGTCGCGCCGAGCCCGGTGCCCGGCTACGATGCTGTCGTGCGGATCTGGGTGACCAAGGCGGAGTACGACGCCGGTTTCGACAAGCAGCTCGAAAGCTGGGCCCACCAGTGGATCGCTGCCAAGTGGCCGTTCAGGAATGTCGCCTGGCCCGGCCGCGATATCGATTGGGCCACGTGGGATGCGATGGTCGCGAAGAAGGGCGCTTAGTCCCGATTGCGCCGGGGCGGAGCAAATTGACGCGCGAGCGCGTGGTACAATTTCTGCGGATACACTGCGGCACTCACCCGATCGGCAATCAGCGCGGCGGCAAACAACGGCAGGATCATCGATCGGTCCGCAGTCATTTCTGAAACGATGATCACCGCCGTCAGCGGTGCGCGCACGACCCCCGCGAAATAGCCGATCAGGCCGAGCAGCACGATTGCCCCGGCGTCTCCACGCGGGAACAGTTGCGCCAGCAACTGGCCCAGCCCCGCACCCACCGACAGCGTCGGCGCGAATATTCCGCCCGGCGCGCCGCTCAATGCCGTTGCTAGGGTGGCAACGAACCGCGCCGGGCCAAACAGCAGGGAATGCGCGTCTCCACCGAGCAGGCTGCGCGTCGCATCGTAGCCCGTGCCCCATGATAGCCCGCCACTTGCGGTCCCGATCACCGCCACGGCCAAGCCGCAGGCAAAGGCCCATGCTATTGGGCGCGGGCGGATTGCCACGAACACGCCGTTTCGCGACCACGCCATCGCGATCAGCGCTTTGGCAAACAAGCCGCCGAGCAGGCCGCCCATGATCCCCGCCAACGGCGCCGCGAGCAGCATCGCCCGCAGCGGCAGCGCCTGCGACATCGCGCCGAAATAGACATAGTCTCCCGCCACGCCGAGGCTGATGAGCCCCGAAGCCATGACCGTCACCATCACCAGCGCGGCAACCCGCTGCTCGAAAGCCGAAGCCAGTTCCTCGATGGCGAACGCGACCCCCGCCAGCGGCGTGTTGAACGCCGCTGCCACGCCCGCTGCGCCGCCAGCAATCACCACGCCCGATGTCACCGGCACGCGCATCCAGCGATGCACGGCTGCCATGATCGCGGCGCTGATCTGCACCGTCGGTCCTTCGCGGCCTGCGGGCGCACCGGCCAGCAGCATGACGATTGTGAGCACGAACTTGGCCGCGGCCACCGGCAGCGCCACCAGCCGCTGCGAGGACGCCGCGGTCGGCGCGCGGCCCGCTGCCATAACTTGCGGAATGCCCGATCCCCGTGCCCCGGGCCAGCGCGCGCGGGTCAGCGCGACCACGCCGGCAAAGGTCAGTGGGGTCACGATCAGCGGGGCCCACCACACCGCGTGCACCAGCAGGCCGAACCCGCGCTGCGCTTGCTCGCCTGCCATGGCAAAGCCGATCGCCACGAGGCTCAGCAGGGTGGCACCCACGAGCGCCGCCACCCGGGCGCGGGCGCGCGGGCCGATTACCGGATGCAGCAGACGATGGTACCAGCGCGGCGTCATCCTGCGCCCTTTGCGCCGGGCCTAATCGAAATGCAAAGCTTTCAAGATCGAAAGTTAGGGGGCGGTTCCCAGCCAGCCTAAAGCTCCACCAGCACCGTCTCGATTTCGGTCGTCACATCGCTCATCAGCTTGTGTACCGGGCACTTCTTCGCCGCCGCCAGCAGCGCCTCGCGGTCCTCGTGGCTGATGTCTCCGCCCAGCATCAGCGCGGTGCGCAGGCGGTAGATGCCCTCCCGCTCGCGCGAGGCATCGCGCGTGACGACCACTTCGATTTCCTCCAGCGCGATGCCCTTGCGCTGCGCCTGCCACAGCACTGTCAGCGCCTTGCACGCCCCCAGCGCCGCGTCGTAGATCTCGTGCGGATCGGGCCCCTCGTTGTCCGCGCCCGGCGGCGGGGTCATGTCCGCCACGAATTCGTGCCCCCTCACCGCGATGCGATGCGCAGTGCCGGCCGGATCGATGCGTGTGACCGTGATCATGTCGAGCAACCCTCCGCTGGCGCACTCGGCACAATTCAGCAGCCGCCACACCGGCGGTCAAGCGCGCGTATGCCCTGCTTTACCCGATCGGCAATCGGGAATGCGAAGACCGCTTACGGTCAGAGGATGAAGTCGGATGCGACGAGGTCGAGCGTGCCCTTGAGCGCGATCACCACGTCCGCCACGCCATCCTTGTTCGCATCGCCCTCGATATACGTGTAGCCGTCGGCATGCACATAGTGCAGCTCACCGGCCAGCTTGCCGCCGCCGGGGGTGAAAGCCGCGGTGCCGATGAACAGGAACGGCTGGATCCCGCCTCGCGTGGCATTGGTGTCGAACGCGGAGAGGTCGATCCGATCGATCTCGGCATGGCTGAAATCAGTGATGATGTCGGCATTGGTCCGAATGCGGGCGGAATCGCCGGGGGCGAAGCGGAACACATCGTGGCCACCACTGCCCGCCAGCGTATCCTGCCCGATACCGCCGACAAGGAGATCGTTGCCATAGCCGCCAAGCAACTTGTCGTTCCCGGCGCCGCCCGACAGGCGGTCGTCGCCCGCACCGCCATTGAGCTGGTCCTTGCCGATATCGCCGTAAAGCGTGTCCTTGCCGCCCAGCCCGCTGATCCGGTCGTTGCCGCTGCCGCCGCCGAACGTGTCGTCACCCGCAGTTCCGATCAGCACGTCGTTGCCGTCCGTTGGCACGTTGGCGGTCGGGCGGTCGATCTCGATCACGCCTGTCGTGGTCGCCATCAGGAAGCGCACGCCGCCGGGCAGCAGGCGCAGTTCCTCGCCGGCTGCCAGTGTTGCGGGAGTGTAGTCGCCAAAATCGATGCGCTGCGTTTCGACGAAGGTGGTCATCGAGATGCCGATGATCTGGTGGCTCGTCGCGTCCACCGCGTAGAGCACCTTGCCCGTGGCATCGAACGTGACCGCCGGGCTGTTGCCGAGTGTCGGGAAGCGGACCGCGAGATTGTCGATGTAGTTCAGCGTGCCGTCGTAGATATACAGGCCGCCACCGGTCACGATCGCGACCCGGCCGTCCTTTCCAGGCCCCGAAACCGCTTCGATGCCCCCGGCATAGCCCTGCACGCCATGCTCGTAGGTGCTGGTCGCGTGGACCGAACTGCCCGTGCCGTCGAGCACGAAGTAGTCTGCCGATGAAAGACCGAGCTGGCCCACAAGGATTGTGTTGGTGCCGGGGATCCGCGTGAGCGACGGAGTCGAGCCGAGGCCCGAATAAAACGATCCGTGCGCGCTGAAGGTGCCGGCATCGAGATCGAGCGCCATGATCGGTTCCCAGCCGCTCCAGCCGGGGAGGATGTTTTCCGAAATCAGCGCGTGGCCGTTGTCGGCAAACGCCACATTGACGAACGTGTAGTCGGAGCCCTTGCCGTCATAGATGTAGGTCTGGCGATAGCCGCTCTTGAGATCGATCTGATAGACGGCAGCTTGGGTGGTGTTGCTCGTCCAGTCGCTGGTCTGCGATGTCGAGACCGGCACGTCCTCGGTAACGAGCGCCTGGGTTCCGTCCGGAGAGATCGCGATGCCGGCGAGATCGTTGCCGACGTTCCAGGATTTGAACAGCGCGCCGTTGCTCACGGTATAGGCCCGCATCACCCCGTCATCCCCGGCCACATAGACCATCGTGCCATCAGGTGAGACGGTATAGTTTTCTCTGCCGTTCGTGGCAGCCACCAACCGAGACATGGGTATCGCGCTCCGTCACTAAGTGCAGCGACCCTAATGCGGTGCGATTGACCGTCAAGCGGCGGCGATTGGGAAAATCGTCCGAATTCACTACAATTCGGGGAACGTCTTTACCGCGTTACAAGCGATTGCCGCACTTTACGCGGAAGTTTGCCCGGTCACGCATCTTCGAAAACCCGATCGAGCACATAGGGTTCGGTCAATTCAAATCCGCGAACCGGCGAAGGCCCGCCCAGCATGAATGGCCCGGAGGCCGCCGCCACCATTAACGGAGGTGCCGTCACCGACCGCTGGATCGCTGGCATGAGGGACGCCGCGCGCATGCGCCGCAGCGCCAGCGCGGCGCCGCTCATGATCGCGATGTCCGTCCCCGGATCGCATGTCGGAGACGAGATCGAGGTCATCGCGATCCCCATGAGCATGGCCCAGCTGCAAGCTGCGGCAGTCGACAGCGACGGGTCCTCCACCGGTGCCCAGGTCGATTGCCGCAGCGGGCTGAACGCGCTGAGGAAATGCAGCGAAAGCGTGACCGCGCCGAACACTCCGGTGCAGCCCAGCACCGCCGTCGCGAGGCTGGAGGAGCGGAAGCTCCCCGGACCGATCCCGATCCCGCCGCTCTTGATGAATGCGTCGATCCCTTGCCACGCCCAGAACTTGCGCTGCAATCCAGAGAGCGACTCGCCCTTGTCCACGGTCATGTGGCGGATCATCTCGCCGAATGCGTCGGCAAAGCGCGGTTGCCAGATCATCACCGCGCTGCCCAGCGCCACCATCACCAGCACCGCCGCTCCCAGCCACAAACCGCGATCTGCCGGCAACGCGCCGGGAAACAGCAGCGCCCGCAGCAGGATCACCGCGCCATAGGCCGGCAGCCCCGCATAGGCCGTGCTCGATGTGCTGAGCACAAGCGCCGCTGCCAGCAGCGTGGCCGCCGGCCCCGTCCAGCGCGGGTCAATCCGGCGCAGCCAGCATTCGAACGTGAACACGAACAGCAGCAGGCCATAATTGGCGTAAGCCGAGGCTTCCGGAAACAACCCGGTCATCCGCACGAAGCCGAGGTAGGAATGATCGAGCTGCGCATAGGCGGCATTGCGGAACACCGCGAGCAGAGCTTCTGCCGGAGTGCCCTTGAGCGCGACGGAGGCAAAGCCCGTGAGCGCATGCGCGATGCCCACCGCGGCCAGCGTGCGTACCAGCACCCTGCGCCCGCGCTCCTGCCCGCAGGCCACGAAGCTTGCCATCGCGGCCAGCAGCGTGCCCATGAGATAGACCGCCGTTGTCAGGTTCTGCGGGGTGAAGGCCAGCGGCCGCGTGGCATAGACATAGGCCAGGGCCGAAACATAGCGCGCTTCCACGCGCCCGCGCAGTGGTGTCACGTCGAGCTGCCCAGCAAACAGGCGCGGGGCGATGAAGGCGATCACCACCCCGTAGACGACAAAGCCGACAAGCCAGGCATTGCCGCGCAGCGCCCGGCTGACTGCGGCGATCTGGCCCGAACCCGGCACCAGCAGGCGCATCGCGGCAAACAGCAGCGCGAACTGGACCGGCGGAATCGACGATCCACCGAGCAACGGCAGGAGCATTGCGGCCGAGCCTCCGAACATCGCTGAGACCAGCACGAAGGCAAACATCGCCTCGACCGATCCCGCGACAAACAGGGCAAGGCCTATCAGCACTTGCGCCGCACCGATGAAGGTCAGTTCCATGCCGGCGCCGTTCCCTTTGCCCGTCCGATCAAGGCCGTCATCATGGCCGCACGAACCCGTCACGCGCGTGCACGCACTTCACGAAAGCCGCCGGATTGCCCCGCCACACTTCGCGGGCGGGCACATCGGTGAATACGACCGAGCCTGCCGCGACGACCGCGTGATCGCCAATGCTCACTCCCGGCAGCACGGTTACCCCGCGCCCGAGCCACACGTTGCGGCCCAGCGTGACCGGCGCGACGCGCACGCCCTGGCCTTCATGCACCGGGTGGTGGTTGGTATCGGCCAGCACGCAGCGCGGGCCGATGCGGCAATGCTCGCCGATCCGGACCAGATGGTGGCACACGATCTCGACCCCGGCGTTGAGGAAGCTGCGCGCCCCGATCTCGAGCAGCGCCCCCGGGCCGACTTCGACTGCCACCGGCGCGCCGTGGCAGCTCCAGTTGACGCGCTCGGCAATACGGATACGCCCGCGCCCAGCAATCCGCGGCAACCCGCTGTGCACGAAAAAGCGCGCCCCCGGCGTATCCCCGCGCAGGCGCAACCGCAGTATCGTCAGCAGCGTGCGAAGGCGGTTCAGCGGTTGCAGCCTCATATCAGCGCTTCCAGCACACCCGCATCGAAGCGCTCGGGTGCGAAATCACGCGCCCGCGCCATGGCCTCGGCAGGATCGAAATGGGGCAGCCAACGCTCAAGCCGCTGGACGGCAGAGATGAGCGCCTCGGTGGTCTGTTCGGCGAAGAACACGCCAGTGCGGCCTTCCTGCACGCTATCGAGCGCGCCGCCCCGGCCATAGGCGATCACGGGCCTGCCCGATGCCATGACTTCGACCGGCACGATGCCGAAATCTTCCTCCGCCGTGAACACCAGCGCGCGGCAGCGGGCATAGGCGCGGCGCAGGGCGGCAAAATCGAGCCGCGAGATCATCCGGATCGTCGGCCCGGCGCGCTTCTTGAGCATCGCCGCCTGCGGTCCGTCACCCACCACCGTCAGCGGCAGGCCAAGCGCGTTGAATGCGTCGATCGCCAGATCTGCCCGCTTGTAGGGCACCAGTTGGCCGACCCACAGATACCCCGGCTCGATCTCGTCCGCTGGTGCGAACAGCGCCGGATCGACGGGCGGATGCACCACGGCCGCCTCGCGCCGCCAGGCCTTCGCCACGCGCTGGCGAATGAAGTGCGAATTGGCGAGCACGCGGTCGACCCGCGCCGCAGAGCTCGTATCCCACTGCCGCAGCCGATGGCACAGCAGCGGCATGACCGCGCGCTTCAGCCAGCCCGCTTCGGCGCGGTAATCGTGGTAATGGTCCCACAAGTACCGCATCGGCGAATGAACGTAGCACATGTGGAGCGCATCGGGCGCGGGGATCACGCCCTTGGCCGGGCCGCTCTCGCTGGAAATAACCAGATCGTAGCCGCGCAGGTCAAGCTGCTCGAGCGCCATGGGCATGAGCGGGAGATAGGACTGATAGTGCCGCCGCGCTCCCGGCAACTGCTGGATGAAGCTCGTGCGAACGGTCCGCGCGCGGATCGCTGCAGAGACGGCGGCGGGATCATAGACATGGGTGAAGATGTCGGCCCCGGGAAACAGCTCCAGCAGCCGCTCCAGCACCCGCTCGCCGCCGCGCATCGTCACCAGCCAGTAATGGATGATCGCCACGCGGCGAAAGCGCGTGCGGGGGTCGGCCAGTTGCACGGCGCCGGGGTGGAGCAAGGCAAGGGGGATCGCACTGGTTCCGCCCGGCATGACCGCGGCCGCCGCCCCACTGGCCCGCAACGCCTGCACGACCGCAGTCGACTGAGCCGAATGCAACGAAAGCCGCGCGTCGCCGTGCCCATCGCCGCGGACCGGGCCGCTCACATCGCCATGCACCGGGCCATGCAAAGGGCCATGCAGAGGGCCGCGCACAGGGCCGGCATCCCTCGCGAATGCCGCACCCGGCCAAGCGAGCCCTAGGCTGGAAAAGTCCGGCCCGGTCAACTGCCCGGCAAAGACACCGGCCCTCGCGGCTCCCATGCCCAGCAGATCGCGCTGCTCTCTGCCCGGACCAGCCTCGAGCATACTCACGCCGAGCGTGGCCGAAACCGCACCCCAGTCGGCACCCGCACCCCAGTCGGCACCCGCACCCAAGTCGGCACCGGCGCCCATGGACCTGCCAGCTGATAGCCCTTCCGCCGCTAGCCCTTCCGCTGCCATCCCGTCTGCCGCAAACCCTGCCGCCGCAGGCGCGGCCACATGCGGCTCACCTGGTGCCGCATGTTCGCCGTGCAGCAGGAAGGGGACCACTCCGCTGCTGGCGTCAGCAGCCAGGTCCTCGGTGCGCGGGGACAAGGGCGCGCCGTCCGGCCCGGGTGAGGGGGCTGCCGTCTCAGGCATAATAGCGCTTGTACGAATGATAGAACGCATCGTCGCCATAGCCGAAGCGCGCCTGCTTGCGCATATCGACACGCGTCAGTGCCACGCCCGCCAGTTGCACCCGGTCATCGGGCAGCAGCCGCAGCGCAGAGCGCAGCGCCGCCTCGGGCGTCTTGCGCCAGCGCACCACGAAGACCGAAGCATCGGCCTTGCGCAGCATCAGCCGCGCGTCCGCAATCGGCAGCACCGGTGCGGTATCGATGATGATCGCGTCAAACATCTCGCGCGCTGTCTCCAGCATCCGGTCCATCTCGTCGCCCGTCAGCAGTTCAGGCGCTTCGTTGCTGTTCTGCGCCAGCGGCAGGATGTTGAGCCCGGTGGCCGGATCGACCACCAGCGCCGCCTCGAGCGGCACGCTGCCGCTCAGCACGTCCATCAGCCCGGGCTGCCCTGCATCGCCGCGCAGGAACCGGCTAACGCCCTGGCGGCGGAGGTCTCCGTCGATCAGCAGCACCCGATCACCCGAAAGCGCCATCGATCGGGCAAGGCAGATCGAAGTGGTGGTCTTGCCCTCGTCCGGTAGTGCCGAGGTCAGCGCGATCACGCGGGCCTTGGTCGTATTCATCGCGATCGATGCGCGCAGCGAACGGAAGCTCTCCGCAAAGGCCGAGCGCGGATCCTCAAGCAGCGCCGCCATCGGTCCGTTCTTTTCCCCGCGTGAGACTGAGCCCAGCGTGGGGATCGAGCCGAGATAGCGCACCCCCAGCCGCTGCTCGATGTCGTCCCCGGTGGTCAGGCCGCTGAACGTCATCTCCGCGGCGAACGCTGCCGCCACGCCAAGCCCGAGCCCAAGCGCGACCGACAGCACCATGTTGAGCGCGACATTGGGGCTCGTCGGCTTCAGCGGCACGGCGGCCGGGTGGAGCAGGTCGGCATCGGCCTGTTCGGTGCCCTCGCGCGCGGTCAGTTCCTTGAAGCGATTGAGGTAGCTTTCATAAAGCGCGTTCGATGTCTCTGCGCGCTTTTCCAGATCCTGCAATCCCACCATGGCCGCGTTGTTCTGTGCCAGCGTGCCGCGCGATTGCTGCAGCGATCCGGTCAACGAGGCCAGCCGCTGCGCCGAAACCCGCGCCCGCGCATCGAGACTGGAGATCACTCGCTGCGTCTCGTCGGAAATGCGATCATCGATGGCTCCCAGCGCCGCCTTTGCGCGCAGCACATCGGGGTGCCGCGGGCCATAGCGCGCAGTCAGCGAGGCAAGCTCGGTTGCGGCGGTCGCCTGCTGCGCGCGCAGCGATCCGATCGCGGGCGAAGCCGCCACTTCGCCCACGCCGCCCGCGCTGCCGCCCAGCGCCATCTGCCGGCGCGCCGCATCAAGCCGCGCACCGTCTTCGCTCGCTTCCGCACGCGCGGTGGTCACTGCCTGGTTGTAGCTTGAAATCTCCTGCTCGGTCAGCGAACCCATCGTGGTGGAGAGCAGGTTGTTGCCGATGCGGTAGCGCTGCACTGCCGCTGTATCGGCCAGCGCCTGCTGGCGCAGCTGTTCCAGCCGCTCGGCAATCGTGGTCGTGGTCTGGCGCGCGGCCTGCCGTTTCGCGTCCAGTGCGCCGGCCGTATATTGCTGCGCAAGCGTGTTGGCGATGCGCGCGGCCCGCGCCGGATTGTTGTCCTCGAAGCTGATCGCGATGCCATACGTCGTGCCTATGCGGCTGGCGACGACGCCCTTGCGCAGCCACGCCACTGCGGCCGCCTGCGCGCCTGCCGGGTTCCTGGCGAAGCGCTCCTCACGCGCAAGGCCAAGGTTGTCGGCCACTGCGCCAAGGTTGGCCTCCGAAGTGATGACGGAGACTTGCGTATCGACATATCCCTCGCTCGGGATCGCAGCCTGCTGCGGCCCGTCGCTCGTGCTTGTCGGCGCGACCGATTGCAGGCGGCTGTTGAGCGTAACTTCCGCGCGCGCCGTATAGGTGCGCGGCTGCATGGCGGTGAGCGTGAGGCCCGCGGCCAGCACGGCCAGCATCACCGCAAGGAACACGCCAAGCCGCCGGCGGAACACCGCGACGAGCAGCCGGAGATCCACCCGGTCCGCTGCCGGGGGCGGGACCCTGGGTTCGAAGGCGAGTGCGGGCATCGTGCCCGGTACGCCGCCGACATTGCGATAGAGGCCGACTGCCGTATTCACCCCAGTTCTCCTCGATATGGCGGCTTCACCCCGAGCCGCGCAGGCTGCTGTGGAACCGAATTGGCACAAATGATCCGCGGGAGGAGCTCGCCCCCTTCCGGCATGGTGAAAGACTAGGCGAGGGGCGGCGACGGGGAAGGCGAAGCGTATCCGCTGCGGAGGCAAACCCGGCGCATCCGGAGCACGGGCCTGCATCGCAAGATCGCTGCGCGGTCGTCGCGGGCGCAGTCCGAAGCTTCGTATGCTGCTGCATCCCGCATCGCCGCGCCAAGGGCAAATCCGGGTGAATGCTTAAGGATTTGTGCATGATTGGCGGCGCTGCCGGGTTGCGTCGATAGTGCTGGCCGCCGCATCAAAGGTTGGTGAACAACTTGCGCTGCGGGGCCTGGTGGAACTCCTCCAAGTCGGAGGATTCGGCATGGGGGCCGGTGATTGCGCTTTGCGATGCGGCGCATAAACTTGCGGACATGGAAAATGTGGCCCGAAAGCATTGGAGATTTCGCATGCAGATGAAGCACGATGGCATCGGGCGCGCGCGCCGCCGCCCGGCAGCCGCTCTGGCCAGCGCGATGCTTGGCGCAGCAGCGCTCATGCTCGGCGGCTGCGCCACCGCCGGGGCCCCGCCGATCTCGACGGCAGATGTCGCCGCAGGGCTAGAAACCTATCAGCTTGGCGCGGGAGATCGTGTCCGCGTCACCGTTTTCAACGAGCCCTCGCTCACGGGGGAATACAACATCACCCCCGGCGGTGCGCTGGCGTTTCCGCTCATCGGTGTGGTCAACGCAGGCGGACGAACGATTGAGGCGGTGCAGCAGGAACTCGCCGCCAAGCTGTCCGAAGGCTATGTCAATGATCCGCGCGTGAGCCTTGAGGTGCTCAGCTACCGGCCGTTCTACATTCTCGGCGAAGTTAACCGCCCTGGTGAATATTCCTACGCCTCGGGGATGACGGTCGAGCAGGCGATCGCTCGTGCTGGCGGCTTCACCTACCGTGCCAACGAGAAGACGGTGTTCCTCCGCCGCAAGACCGGCGCCAATGAAAGCGCAGTGCCATTGCGCAGCGCGCAGGTCGCCGTGCTTCCCGGCGATACGATCCGCGTCGGCGAACGCTACTTCTAGGCGCGCGTTCGCGCAAAACCCGTTGCGACTGCACGCGAAAGATGCACTCTCTCACCGCACCGGGGAACCGCCCGGCGGGGAGAGAGCAATGGACCGTTTTCAGATCGGCCACGTCACCGTTCACCGTATCGAGGAATGGCAGGGCACGTTCGCGCCGCCGTCCTATCTCTTCACCGGTTATACGCCCGAAGGCTGGGAGCCGCATGCGGAGGAATTCGCGCCCGAATACTACGATCCCGCCACCGGCCATCTCTTTGCCTTCCTGCAAAGCTGGGTGCTCGATACCGGGCGGGAACGCATTCTCTTCGATACCGGCGCGGGGAACGACAAGGACCGGCCGAACATCCCGATTTTCGGCAACCTCCAGACCGATTTCCTCGGCAACCTTGCCCGCGCCGGCTATCAGCCGGAAGATATCGACGTCGTCGTCTGCTCGCATATCCACATCGACCACGTGGGCTGGAATACCCGCCTCGTCGAGGGCAAGTGGGAGCCGACTTTCCGCAATGCCCGCTATGTCCTGCCGCTGGCCGACCGTGCCTATTGGGACCCGGATGATGCTGCCGCCGGCCCTGGCGGCATTGGCGCGGCGGTCAATGCCGGGATGTACGAGGACAGCGTCGCCCCGATCATCGCCGCCGGGCGCGCCGAATGGGCCGAGCCGGGGTTCGAGGTGGCCGATGGCCTCATGCTCCACGCCTGCCCCGGCCACACCCCCGGCAGCATGATGCTCGAAGTCGCCGGCAAGGACGATACCGCGCTGTTCGTTGGCGATGTCGTCCATCACCCTGCGCAGATCTACCGTCCCGAATGGAACAGCGTGTTCTGCGAAGCGCCCGATCAGGCGCGCGAAACCCGCCGCCAGGTCCTCGATCTCGCCGCCAGCCGCGAGGCGCTGCTCGTTCCTGCCCACTTCGGCGGCAGCCATATGGCTCGCGTCCTGCGCGAAGGCACCGGTTTTCGTCCGGTGCTCGGTGCTTTGGGCCTCGGTTAAAGCGCGACGTGCGCTTCCCCTCCCACGGGGGCAAGCCTATGGGGCCGGTATTACCCGAAGCCGAGCGGATCCACACCTTGCGCCTCTTCCAGCCCATCCTTCCTGGCACCCACACCGCCGATCGCCTGTTTGATTGCCTCGGTGCGGCGATCGGCATTGCCTTCGCCGCGCTGCTGGCCGCGCGCCTGCCGTTGCTGCCAGCCGATTTTCCCCTGCTCGTCGCCCCGCTTGGCGCCTCGGCGGTGCTGGTCTTTGCCGTTCCTGCCAGCCCGCTCGCGCAGCCATGGCCGGTCATCGGCGGCAACACCATTTCCGCGCTTGTGGGCATTGCGGTCTATCACTTCGTCCCCGGCATGGTGCTGGCGGCGAGCGTGGCCGTCGGTGCGGCGATCCTTGTCATGTCGCTGCTGCGCTGCCTTCACCCGCCCGGCGGCGCTTCCGCGCTCACCGCTGTCATCGGTTCGCCCGCCGTCCATGCCGCCGGCTTCAGCTTCGCGTTCCTTCCCGTGGCGCTCAACTCCGTCTCGCTGGTGCTGTTCGGTCTCCTGTTCCACCGCCTTTCCCGGCACACCTATCCGCACCGGCCTGCCCCCGCGCCGGATGCCGGCTTGCACCTCGCCGATATCGATGCCGCGCTGGAAGACATGCACGAGAACTTCGACATCAGCCGCGCCGACCTCGACGCGCTCCTGTCTCGCGCCGAACTTCACGCGGCGCAGCGCATGGGGAGGTGAGGCGGGTACGATGCCTCCACCGGAGCGATGGCCACGGCCCCGGCACCTCCCCGGTCTTATTGACCCGGAAGGCAAGATCGTCGGCCGTCCCGCGCATCGCGTGAATATGGCAACTGGTTGAACCGGCCAAACCGCGACCTGCGCCGTTCAGTCCGCCAAAGGCGTCATGGCCTCGTCCACCACCACGTTGCTCTGCGCCCGATAGTCCACATAGAGCCGCAGCACATCCGGCCGCGCATAGTGCCCCGCTGTGTCGGACACGTATTTGAACCCGATGATTTCCGCGAAATCGAGTTCGGCATAGAGGATCGTCTCGGTATCGCGGTGCGGACCCGCGATCAGCCGCCCGCTTGGGCCGATGATCGCGCTCCAGCCGCCGCCCTCGCGCATCATTTCAGGCCGGCCGGTGAAGCCCAGCGCCGCGATCGTCGCGGCGTCGATCACCGATTGCGCGTTGATCACGAAGCACTGGCCCGCCGCCGCGTGGTGCCGCGCTGCCGCTTCGGTAAGGTTGTCGAACACGCCCGAACTGGGATCGTGGCTGAGTGCCGAGATTGCGGGCCAGGCGGCGATATGGATCTGCTCGCCCTGGCTGGTCAGCGCATAGCGGGCAAGGTCCATGGAGTGTTCCCAGCAGATCAACCCGCCGAGCCGCCCGAGCGCCGTCTCGACGATGCGCAAGTCCGATCCGTCGCCGCGCCCCCACACGGTGCGCTCCACGTTGGTGGGCTGCAGCTTGCGGTGTCGCCCGATGATCGCACCCTGATCGTCGAAGTAGACCAGCGTGTTATAGAGTGTTGCACCGTCACGTTCGGAAATGCCGATGACCACATGGCAGCCTGCCTGCTTCGCCGCCGCGCCGATGGCGGCGGTCGTCTCGGAATGGAGTTCAACGCTGTTGGCATAATAGCGCAGGAACAGTTCGCCGCTCATCGCCGGCGTGTGCGTCCAGATCCAGAACGGGTAGCCGGGCAGGAACGTCTCGGGAAAGACCACCAGCTGCGCCCCGTGCGCGCCCGCTTCGGCGATCAGGCGGCAGGCCTTGGCAACGCCCGCCTCGCGATCAAGAAAGGGGGATGCGGCGTGGATCGCTGCGACGCTTACGCGGGGAAAGGGATCGCCCATGGGTCTGCTCCTTGCTGGCTGACCGCGTGACTATCCCGCCTGAAACGGCCGCGGTGCAAGTGCGTGCAAGGCAGGATTGCGCGCAGTGGCAAGCAGCGCGTTCGCCTCACCCCCAATCAGCCAGCAACCGCGCCAGCGCAGTCCCCTTGGGCAGGCAGCGCGAGGGGTTGGCGCGGGGAAGGGCGGTGCAATCCCACCATGCGCCTTCCGCGCCCGTGCGCCGGTCGCGCAGATAGACAAAGCCAGGTCCCTGCCCGGTGGCAGCCCCGGGCAATTCTCCTACCACCGCGCACCGCTCCCGCTCCGCGCAAACGGCGAGCGCACGCATCGCATAGGTGCCCGGAAAGGCCGCCGGATCCAGCATGACCACGATGCGGCCGCTGGCGCCCTGTCCGCCCGCCGCGGAGGCGGAAAGCGCTGCGCCGCGCATGCCGGTGCGCACCGGCGCGTCCGCTTCGTCCAGCGGGAGGTAGGCCAGCGGGGCAGCGGCGCCGGCCGGACCAGCGCCCACATCGACAGGAATGAAGTTCGTATCAGCCCCGCCATGCGCTGCCGAAAGCGCAGCAAGCTTGGCGATGTGCGGCTCCTCCCCGCTCGCCGAGCTGCGCAGCGCGGCGGGCGAGCCCCATGTGCCTGGCCACCGATAGAACAGATGCAGCCCCACTTGCGCCAGCTTCACCAACCCGCTGCGCCAGACCGGCACGACATAGTCGGCGTGATAATGCGTCGCCAGCCCGACCCGCGGATCGACCGCGCCGGCCAGCGCCGCGCCTGCCACCGCGCGTGCCCGCGCCCAGGGGGCAGCGCCGGGATGGCGCGATTGCATCGATCCGTCGCACGTAAAGCTGAACTGGCAGCCGGTCGTCCGCTCGGCGCCCTGGAACACCACGCCGCATACGCTGGCAGGAAACGCCGGATGCCGCGCGCGGTTGAGCACGACTTGCGCCACTGCCCGTTCGCCCGAAGGATCATCCCCCGCCTCGTACCACACGGCGGCAGCAAGGCAGTCGAGCGCGCGCGCCTGCGCGGCGCCATCTGCCGCGCCAAGGCGGAATGGCGGGGCGGGCGCGCTTGGCGGCGCGATCGGCATCGCCGCGTTGGCGATGCGCGCCGTCTCGGGCAAGTAGGGCAGCAACGCGGCGGGATCGGGCAAGGGCGGCGGCAGTGCAAGGCGCACGGCCGGGCGCATCGGCTGCGGCGCGAACAGCGCAAGCGCAGTGCTAAGTCCGGCGATAAACAGCAGCGCCACCACAAGCCGCAGCGCCAGTTGGCGCGGCGGCTCCGCCATCAGCGCAAGGGGCGGGCGGCCCAATGTCTCGGAAGGCTGCGCCACGGCGTCAAAGCCGCCAGCGCAGCGAAACGGCCACCCGATTGCGGTCATATGCGCGGGCAGGATCGACTGCGCCCGAGACGCGCCCGAGATTGTGCGATACCTCGCCCGCGATCTCGAGATGTGCGCTCAGCTTCCAGCCGACGCCGAACGTGCCGATGAAATAGCGTTCTTGCCGCTGCTGCGCCCCCGCAGGCACCCGGAAATCAGCCACGAGATAGCGCAGCGCGGGCCGCAGGATCAGCGTCCGCAGCAACTCATGCTCGGCGGACAGTGTCACTTCGTGCTGCTGGATCCCCGCTACGCCCGCGATCGGCGAGCGCTGAAAGCTGCGCCCGCCGGCCAGCCGCAGCGTGGTCAGCCGCGTAGGGCTCCACTTGAGCTGCGCGCTGTAGGCAAGGCCGCTGATGCGCGGGAACACCGGAGAGGCGAAGTCCTGCCGCACCCAGCCCACGCCGATTTCGCCCTGCAGCAGCCGGTTGAGCCCGAACGCAAGGCCGGTCAGCACAGTAAGCCCGTGCGAATTGCGATCCGGCCCGATCGGCGGTGCAAGATAGCGATTGCGGTTCAGGCCAATGCTGGCGAATGCCGCGACACCCGGCCCGATGCCGATTGCCGCCCGCAATGATCCTGTCAGCGCCTCATAATCGCGCGGCGACAGATCGATGACCGTTCCCGCCAGCTCACGGTCCTGATAGCGGTAGCGTTCATAGCGCCCGCCCAGCGTGATGCGCGCGGCGGAGAAAGTCTGCTCCAGTTCCCCGCCGCCTGTCAGCACCGTGTAGGCAATCGGTGCCGCGCCAAACAGCGTATCCCCGCTGGTGCCGCGCGCCTCGACCCGCCGTGCCGTGCCGATATCGCCGGACAGACGCGTGTCGGCCGAAATGTCGAGCCGCCCGTCGAGCTTGACCGCAAACGTCTCCACGTTCTCGCTCGGCAGCCGGGCATAGCGCTTGATCGTGCTTTCAGCGGAAAGCTGCAGCGCATGGCGCGACCATTGCGATTGCACAGCCAGCGCGGGCTTCAGTGCCGCGGCGATATCGCTGCGCTTCACATCGCCGCGCGCGTAGACATTGTCCGTCGCGTCCGCCTCGATCCCGAAGCTGGGCGCAATCAGCAGCGCGCCGATCCGCGCGCCTGCCGTTTCCACTTCGGGCCGCGAACGCGCATCGACGGTATCGCGCTCCATGCGCGGATCGACGGTGGTCTGCGCTTGCGCTGCACAGAGCGGCGCAAACACCCCGAGCAGGCACACCGAGAGCGCACCGGGGCGCGCCATCAGGGCCGGGCGCCCGCAAGCTTGCTGCTGCTGCTTTCTGGCCATGCCCCGATCCCTGATGCTGCGCCGTTGGTGTCCCACGCCGCAGCGCTACCATTCTTTCCCGCCGCCCCGTTGCGCAATTAGCCCCGTATCTGAGCAATCTCCCTTATAGCCGGGCCGGATGCGGACCCTTTTGTTGGCGCGACATTAACCAATCGGGGAAAGCGTTCCTTGAACCGGTTGTGTCCATAAGCCGGTTCATGGACGCTCTGCTCACTCGCATCACGCCCGGCCACGTCACGCGCTTCGCCCGGATCGGCGCGCTCTTGATCGCCTTTGCGCTCACCTCCGGCTATGTCACCGATCGGCTGACGCTGGAGCTGGGCGGCGTCGGCGCGTTCTTCCTCGCGACGTTCACCCTGCTTGCCCTGCCGAACCAGCGCAGCTCCGAACTCCTTGGCGCGCTGGCGATCTGGCTGACGTATGCCGAGTTCATGGCCGCGATCCAGAGCGGACATTTCGACCTGTGGCGCTGGGCGGTCGTGGTCGCCACGCTGTCGTTGGTGATCGTGCCGATCAAGGTCCAGCACCTGCGCCAGCTTGCGCGGAGCAATCCCTACCAGCCGATCCGCGATCTTGACCGCCGCGTCTGGTCCGCCGCCGTTGCCGCACCGGGGCCTTATATGCCCGCCGCGCTGGTTCCGAGCGGTCTGGCGGCGATCAGCTTCGATCCGGATGCAGATCCCGATCTGGTGCCCGCAGGCACCTGAACCCGGCCTAGCCGCGCGCTGTAGTGCGCGAGCAGCGCATCGATCCATTCTTCGGGTGAAAGCGCCAGGTGGCGCGTTGCGGCAAACGCCGCACGGCTCATCGCTTCCACGCGCCCATCGTCTGCCGCCAGCGCCGTGAGAGCCGCCGCAAAGGCTTCGGCATCGCGCGGATCGACCGCAATCGCGGCCCCCGCCGCAACAAGATCCGGTGCCAGCAGTGCACTGGGCGGCAGGATCACCGGCAGCCCCGCCAGCGCCGCTTCCATTGCGGCCAGGCCATAAGGCTCAGGGTAGCGGCTCGGCATCACCAGCACCCGCGCCGAAGCAGCCAGCGCGCCGATAGCCGCCGGGGCCAGCCTTCCGGCGAAGTGCGCTTCCGGGTATTCGGCGGCCAGCCGCGCGCGGTCCGCGCCATCACCCACCAGCATGATCGGCATCGCGGCGCGCCGTGCCGCAGCCAGAGCAAGGTCTGCGCCCTTGGTCGCCTCGATCCGCCCGACGAACAGCACGTCGCCATTGCGTTCCGCCACGATCCGCGTTGTGCTGAAAGGCGTCACCGGATTGGGCAGCGGATGAATCGCTTCTGCCGGTATCCCCGCGCGCGCCAGCAGCGGGCGCATGGCGGCATGGATCGCCAGCACCGGCGGCGAGCTTTGCGGCTGGAACACCCGGCGCTGCACGGCATGTCGCGCCGCGCGCCATGCCTTGTGCGCCTGTCCGCGCCGGTCGCATGCCTCTGCCAGGCAGGCGCGCGAAAGCGCGGTGTGCGGGCAGGGTGCCCCGGTGGCGAAGTTGGTGAATGCACCGTTGGGGCACGCCAGGAAGAAATCGTGCGCCGAAATCACCAGTCGCTCGCGCACCGGCGCCAGCGCCGCGAACACCGATGGCGAGAGAATCTGCGACCAGCCGTGGAGGTGGTAGACCGTGCCAGGTGTATCGTTCGCGGCAATCCAGTCGCGCACCATGCGCGCCGCCGCGCGGTTCCACAGCCCGTCCAGCAGGGCACTTGCGCGCCCCAGCAGACGCGCCTGGCCGAGGCCCGTCACCGCGATCCCGGCCGCTGCCAGCGCTGGATCAGGCCTGTCGCCGACTAGCATGGCGACGCGGTACCCCCGTTCGGCCAAGCGCCGCGCCGAAGCCACCGCCAGCGCGCTCGCCCCGCCCATGGCGTGCGAGAGATCGTTGATTACCACGATCTGCTGTAGCGGCGCGCTCATGCCCGTACCCGTACCCGTACCCGTACCCGTACCCGTACCCGTACTCATGCTGGCGCCTTCACTGGCTGCATCGCGCGGGCAAGCGCCGCGGCCATCCGCGCGATATCGCCGCGCGTGCTTGCTATCAGGTGTTCAAGTGCGCTGCGGTCCACACCTTCCGCCGCGGCGCGCCGTGCCAGCGCAGTGAGCGCCGGTCCGTCGAGCGAAGCGGTATCGGCGATGTAGCCGCCGCGCCCGGCCAGCGCGAAAAAGCTGTCAAGCTTCACGTCCCAGCGCAGGCCGATGGTCGGAATCGCGAAGGAATGCGCGGCGATGCAGGCATGCATGCGGTGCGCCACGATCAGCTGGCACGCGGCGATGAAGCCGACCATTTCGGCCGGATCCGCGAACGGGTTGGTCATCGTTACCGGGCCTTTGGCGGCTAAGATCCATGCCGGACCCATCGCATCGAGATAGTCGCGGTCCTCCGGGCTGCCGTTGGTGAACAGTGCCACGCGAAATCCCGCTTCGACCAGCGCGCGCGCCGCAGCGGCGTACCACGCATCGAGCGCTGACCGCGCATCTGCGGCGCTGCCCGCTTCCGGCCCTGTTGCGTGATAGCGCAGCGCAATCGGCGCCGTCACGCACAGCCCTGCCAGCGGCGCATCGAACGGCAGCGGCGGGCGCGGGAAATGGCAGCTCGCCAGCAGCCCCGGGTCGCCGCTCAGGATGGCGGGGCGCACGCCTTGCGGCACCAGCAGGTCGCGCCACGCGGCCTGGCTGCGCGCATCGCGCACCGCTGCATAGGCCAGCTTCGCTGCGCCCAGCGCGCGGCCGAACAGCTTGCGCCCCGCCTCCGACCATTGCCGGTTGGCCCCTACGCCATAGACCGCAACCGGCAGCCGCAGCCGCGCCGCTTGGCGCAGTGCGCCCGCAATTTTCATCGGAAAATTGAGATCGGCATCGGTCAGCAGGTTGCCGCCGCCCAGCACTACGGCATCGCACCCCGCCAGCCGGGTCCGGACATGGCCCCGCAGCCGCAGCCGTACCAGCGCGGTCAGCGCTGCCCGCGTCACCAGACGCCGCATGGCGGCGGGCAGCGCTTCCAGCACCGCGATCATCGCGGCACGGCGGCTGGGCGCGATGGCCGGGTAGTCCCGCCGGCCGGCGAGATCGATCGAGAACACCTGCGTGCCCGGCGCGATCGTCTGGAAAGTGCGCGCCAGTTCCGCCTCAAGGCATTCGGAGAGCAGCCCGTCGCCGAGGTTCGGGCTGAACTTCACATTGAGCAGCGCAATCCGGCGCGGCGCAGAAAGCGTCGGGGAAGGGGGCTCAGCGGTGCTCATCCCACGATTGGTGTCACGCCGCGCGCCTGTCCAGCAAGCACCGATAGCCCCAGAACCGAGCGGATAATCGAGCGATCAGTCGCCCGCGACCAACACCTCGTGCAGGATCGGCGCAAGCCCGCTGGCGGCCACCGGCGCTTCCTGCCCACCCGCCACGATCAGCCCGATCCGGCGGCGATAGTCATAGCCCTGCAGCGGCACCGCCACCGTGCCCGCTCCTGCGAGCGAGACCGGCGCCGTCGTCACGCCGGCGCCCGCCGCTACCAGCGCCAGGCAGCGGTCGTCATTGGCCCCGCGAAATGCAAAGTGCGGCCGCACCCCGCGCGCGGTGAAAAAGCGGCTGGTCTCGGCCAGAATCTCGCAGCTGCGCCGCGCGATCATCGTTTCCCCCGCCAGCTCCTCCGGCAGCAGCACCTCGCGTCCGGCAAGTCGGTGCGCGGCGGGCAGTACCATCGCATAGCCTTCCTCCAGCAGCACCTCCGCGCCCGCTTCCGCTCCGTGCAACGTGGTCAGCACTGCATCGAGCCGATGCTCCGCCAGCCGCCGCCGCAAGTCCGCGTCCGGCGCTTCGGTCAGCGTCAGCCGTCCTGCCGCAAAGCGCCCTGCAATCTCTGCCACCATCCGCGTCGCCAGCGAGGCGATCACGCCCAGCCGCAGCGGCGGTGCAGGGCGGGGGCTTTCCAGCACGCCGCGCTCGGCCAGCCCGAATTCCCGCTCGATCGCCCGCGCATGGATCAGCAGCCGGTTGCCCGCTTCGGTCAGTCGCAACGCGCGGCGTTCGCGCACGATCACCGCCGTCCCCAGCGCGCGCTCCAGCTCGGCGATCCCGGCAGACAGGGTTGGCTGCGCCACATGCAACTGGTTCGCCGCCGCGGTGAACGATCCGGTGTCGACGAGCGCGAGGAACTGGCGAAGATGGCGACGATTCAGCATAGATTTTTCCTATACTACCTGCCGATAAAATTCAATTTTTCCGAACCTGCGATTTGCCATAAGCTGCCCGGCGGATTGAGGAGTCTAATAAGAATGCGCGCCACGCCCGAGCTTGATTTCGCCCTGCCCGAAAGCGCCATGATGATCCGCGAGGCGGCGGGCCGCTTCGCCGATGAGCAGATTGCGCCGCTCGCCGCCAGGATCGACGCGGACGATTGGTTCCCGCGCGATCTCTGGCCCGCGATGGGCGCGCTCGGCCTCCACGGCATCACGGTCGAAGAGGAATGGGGCGGGCTTGGCCTCGGCTATCTCGATCACGTCATTGCGGTCGAGGAAGTCAGCCGCGCTTCGGCCTCCGTGGGCCTCAGCTACGGCGCGCACTCCAACCTCTGCGTCAACCAGATCCGCCGCTGGGGGAGTGACGAGCAGAAGGCCAAGTACCTGCCCAAGCTCATTTCCGGCGAACATCTGGGCAGCCTCGCCATGTCGGAAGCGGGCGCGGGTTCCGATGTCGTCTCGATGAAGCTCAAGGCCGATGCCGTTCCCGGCGGCTATCTGCTCAACGGCACCAAGTTCTGGATCACCAACGCGACCTATGCCGATACCCTCGTGGTCTACGCCAAGACCGCGCCGGAATCGGGCAGCCGCGGCATCACCGCGTTCCTGATCGAAAAGGACATGCCCGGCTTCTCCATCGGCCAGAAAATCGACAAGATGGGCATGCGCGGCTCGCCCACGGCGGAGCTCGTGTTCAACGATTGCTTCGTGCCCGAGGACAACATCATGGGCCCGCTCCATGGCGGCGTCGGCGTCCTCATGTCGGGCCTCGATTACGAGCGCGTGGTGCTTGCGGGCATCCAGCTTGGCATCATGCAGGCCT
>CANCET010000033.1 GCA_947375105.1 Sphingomonadaceae bacterium | reverse complement strand
CCGCCGCTGCCACCGCGGCGTTTAGGCTGTCGGCCCTCCCCTTCATCGGCATCGTCACGCGCAAGTCGCAGGCCATTTCATAGTCTTCGGGCAGCCCACGCGATTCGTTGCCGACCATCACAAAGCACGGGGCCGAGTATGGCGCACCGCGATAGGGCAAGGCCTCGCGCAGGCTGGCGGCAACCAATTGGCCGGGCCCGGCGCGCAACCATTCATAAAAATCCTCCCAGCGCGCCTGCGCCAAGGGCACTGTAAACACCGCGCCCATGCTCGCACGCACGGCTTCGACCGAGAAGGGATCGGCGCAATCATCAAGCAGGATCACGCCCCCTGCCCCAACCGCATCGGCCGTGCGCAGCATTGTGCCGAGATTGCCGGGATCGCGCATCGCCTGCGCCACCAGCCACAGCGGGCTGCGCGCGCGGTCTAGCACTTCCAACCCGGTGTCCCATTCCGCAAAGACGCCCGCGACGGCCTGCGGATTATCCTTGCCGGTCACCTTCGCGAGCAGGTCTTCCGGCATTTCGATCACGTCGCCGCCTGCCGCAGCTACCGCCGATTCAAGCGCATCGAGCAAGGGATGCCCCTCGCGCCCCTCGGCCATCAGCAGCAGTTCGGGAATGCGTCCGCTCTCGCGCGCATCGGTCAGCAGGCGCAGGCCCTCGGCGAGGAAGCGCCCTTCCCGCTTGCGGTGCTTCTTTTCGCGCAAGCTCCGGACGGCCTTGATGGTCGGGTTGGAAAACCCGGTGATCTGGCGGCGGATCATGGGCCGACTATCAATCCTCGCCGAAGCCGTCCTTGACGAGCCCGGCAACTTTCATGAGCACGGCATCGGCATCGGGGCCCGTCACGACGATCTCCACATGATCACCCTTCGCCGCGCCGAGCATCATCAGGCCGAGGATCGATCCGCCCTGCGCCTCGGTCCCGTCCTTGATCACGAGCACGTCCACCCCGGCGGGCAAGCGCGCAACGGCGTTGACGAACTTGGCGCTGGCGCGGGCATGCAGGCCGCGCTGGTTGATGATCAGGACAGTCTCGCGCGCCGTGGTCACCTCGCCGGGAGCGACTGGGTCACCAGCGTTCTCGTCCAGCGTATCGGTCATGCTCAGGCGTCCTGCCCCAGAAATTCAGATGCGATGGTGATGTAGTTGCGCCCCGCATCGCGCGCGGCGGCCGTCGCCTCGCGCACGCCCATCGCATTGCGCGCCTTGGCAAGGCGGATGAGCATGGGCAGGTTGATGCCGGCGATCACTTCGACCTTGCCCGCTTCCATCAGCGAGATGGCCAGGTTGGACGGCGTGCCGCCGAACAGGTCGGTGAGGATGATGACGCCCTCGCCGCTGTCGACCCGGCGAATCGCCTCGGCGATTTCCTTGCGGCGGCGCTCCATGTCGTCGTTGGGGCCGATGCATACAGCGACGATATCGGGCTGGCGGCCAACGACATGCTCCATCGCATGGATGAATTCTTCGGCAAGTGCGCCGTGAGTGACGAGGATGAGACCAATCATGCCTAGCGGTTCATTTGGGGGTGTGGCTCCGAAGGGCGATGCGGCAGGCTGCCGCAATCAGGCTGGGCAATTCCGGTTGTTGCTGGCGCCATTCCCGGCTGGTTGCCCGACCGGCTCCGCCATCTTCCAGTACATGCCCGATCCCCCGATGCCTGCGCCTCCCCCTGACCGGGACACAAGTGCTTGTTATTGTCACGTCTGCGCGCCTTCGACCATGTCGGCAGCGCGCGACCCCAGGTTGCGATGCAGCAATGTGGGAGAAAATCCCGCATCGCGCAAGGCTGAAGCGATCTGCTCGGCCATGAATACCGAGCGATGCCGCCCGCCGGTGCAGCCAAACGCGATGTTCACATAGGCTTTGCCCTGCGCCTGAAAGCGCGGCAGCAGCAGAAGAAGGAGTTCGCGGATCCGAGCAAAGGCCTCCGTAAATGCAGGATCGCGGCGAATATATTCGCCAACCGGTGCATCCTGCCCCGAAAGTGGGCGCAACCCATCGTCCCAATGCGGATTGGCCAGAAAGCGCATGTCGAACACCAGATCGGCCAGGGGCGGGGTGCCGCGCGCGAAGCCGAAACTGGAGATCGTGATCGTGGTGCGCTGCGGCGTCTGGCTGCCGAAGCGTTCGCGAATCGCTTGTTGGAGATCATTGCTCGAAAAATCAGTGGTGGACATCACCACATCGGCCCAGCGGCGCAGGGGTTCGAGCAATTCGCGCTCCGCCGCAATACCGGTGGCAGCGGGCTTGTCCTCGCTCATCGGATGGCGGCGGCGGGTCTCGTTGTAGCGGCGCTCCAGCTCCGACCCGCCGCAATCGAGGAACAGCGTGGTGACCGCGAGATCGCTGCGGCCGGTCAGCCGCTTCACCCGTTCTATCGTCTTGGCCGGATCGAAGCCGCGCGTGCGGGTGTCGAAGCCGATCGCGAGCGGCGAGCCTGCATCGAGCTGCGCCGAGCCGGGTTCGGTTTCCAGCAGGCGATCGAGCAGGCGGATCGGGAAGTTGTCGATCGCTTCCCAGCCCATGTCCTCCAGCGTGCGCATGACGGTCGTCTTGCCGGCCCCCAGCACGCCGGTGACGAGCAGGATGCGCTGGGGTGAACTTTCCGGTTCCGAGTCGGCAGGCATCCGCGTGGTTTGCGCCCAACTGCACGCGAAGAAAAGACCGCAAGCAGGCACGGGCCATAGGTAAGGTCTGCAGAACTGTGCATTGGAGGGACGAGCCGATCAGCCAGCCTGCTCAGGCAGCCCACTCAGGCAGCCAACTCAGGCCGCCCACTCAGCCAGCAAGCCCATACGTGCGCAGCGCCAGTTCGGCGCGCAGAGCCAGGACGGGGCTACCGGGCCAAAGGCGGACGAGCGGGAGTGAGGCACCGTGGCGCAAGGCGGCCTCCGGCTCCTCGATAAATCGCGGCGCATCCGGATCGAGCGCGATGACAAGCGCGACGGGCACTCCCGCAAGCGCCGGCATGGTGACAAGGCCGAGACCGCGCACTTCGAGCAGACCGGCGGTTTCGGGCACGGGGCTGGCGACAAGCCGCGCGCCGTCCTGCTCAAGCGAAACGCCATCATCCCCTACCAGCATTGCGCCGCGATCGATCAGCGCCAGTGCGAGACTTGATTTGCCAGCGCCCGGCGGGCCTTCGATGAGGACGGCCCGGCCGGCGATGGCGATGCAGGTCGCCTGGAGCCTCATTCCTCGTCCTCTCCGTCCATCGGCAGTTCTAGCACGAGCTGCGCGCCGGGCTCGCCGCCTGGTCGATCCGTGATGGTGAGCGTGCCTTCGTGTGCCTCGGCAATGGTGCGAGCAATCGCGAGACCAAGGCCGCTGTGCGCGCCAAACGCCTCTGCATCAGGGCGCACCGAGTGGAAACGTTCGAACACCTTTTCGCGCTCGGCCGGGGGCACGCCGGGGCCATCATCAGTAACGGCGAGGAACACGCGGCCTTCGCTGCCCCAGACGACAACCTCGACCGTGCCGCCGGGCGGGGAAAACGAGACCGCGTTATCGAGCAGGTTGTCGAGCACGCGTTCGAGCTGGAGCGCGTCGCCGCGCACCAGCGCCGGGCCTCCGCCGCGTGCGAGGCGGATCGGACAGGCTTCGCGGTCTGGCCGGACACCGCGCGCGCCGACGACCTCTCCGGCCAATTGTGCAAGATCGAGCTGCGCGAAGGTGGCGCGGCTCAATTGTGCGTCGATGCGGCTTGCGTCGGCGATTTCGGTAATCAGCCGGTCGATCCGCTGGACATCGTGCGCGGCGATCGCGGCGAGCTGGTGGCGCAATGCCGGATCGTCGATCTTCTCCATCGTTTCGAGCGCGCTGGAGAGCGAGGCAAGCGGGTTCTTGAGTTCGTGTGCGACATCGGCAGCAAAGCTTTCGACCGCGTCGATGCGCTGGCGCAGCGCGGTGGTCATGTCGGAAAAGGCGCGGGCCAGGAGGCCGATCTCGTCGCCGCGCTCAGGCAGGCGCGGCACCACCACCGCGCGGTCGCGCCCCAACCGCACGCGGACCGCAGCTCGGACCAGCGCGCGGAGCGGCTGGACGATGGTGCGCGCAAGGAACAGCGAGAGCTGGATCGAGAGGATGAACGCGACGCCGATGATGATCCCCAGCGATTGGCGCGCATCGCGCACGAACTGGGTGACATCCTTTGCGTTGCGGAGCGCGAGCAGCATCTTGCCATCATTGCCGACCGGCGTGGCAGCGGTGATCACCGGGGTGCGATCGGGAGCATAGCGCAGATAGACCTCGGTCGAGTGCGCGGCGCGGGCACGGGCAATCTCGGGCCAGTTGGCCGCACCAGTTTCGGGCGGTTCGCGGTAGCGCTCAATGGCCGGGGCGCCGACCACGAAATCGACGCCGCGATCGAGCAGGCGCGCAGCGGTCGTGAACCAGGCCTCCTGGTCGGGATCGGCGAAGGTGAAAGGCGGCGGCGCGAGGCGGAAGCTGTCGGCAATGAGGCCGCCTTGCGCATCATAGAGCGTGAGCCTGAGCTTCTGCGCGGTGCCGATCTCGGCGAGCACCTCGCGTGCCTTGGTGGGGCGCGCCTCGGTGAGCGCGGTCGCGGCAATTTCCGCCTCGGCCCGCGCCAGCTTGAAGCGCTCGGCGAGCAGCTGCTTGCGGTAGCTGTCGAGATAGAAGAACGAGCCGGCCAGCAGCGCCAGCGCGATGCCGTTCACCGCGAGGATGCGCGCAGTGAGCGAAACCCCGCGCACGCGCCACGAGCGGCGGCGCTGCGGCGGGCGCGCCGGGTCAGGAGTCGGCGAAACTGTATCCGGCGCCATAGAGCGTTTCGATGGCGGCAAAGCCGGCGTCGGCGACGCGGAACTTGCGGCGCAGGCGCTTGATGTGACTGTCGATGGTGCGGTCATCAACGAAGACATCATCGTGATAGGCCGCATCCATCAACTGGTTGCGTGTCTTGACCACGCCGGGGCGCAGCGCGAGCGCCTCAAGGATCAGGAATTCGGTGACGGTGAGCGAGACCGCCGCACCGTCCCACGTGACGGTGTGGCGTGCCGGATCCATCACGAGGCGGCCGCGCCGGATCGGCTCGGGCAGCGGCTGGATTTCCTCGCCCGGCTCGGCAGGATCAGCAGCCTCGCTGCGCACGAGCTCGGAGCGGCGCAAGATCGCGCGGATGCGGGCGATCAGCAGGCGCTGGCTGAAGGGCTTTGCGATATAATCGTCAGCGCCCATGGCCAGACCCAGCGCCTCGTCGCCTTCGGCATCCTTGCTGGTGAGGAAGATCACCGGAAGCTGGCTTTTCTCGCGCAGCCGGCTGAGCAATTCGAGCCCGTCCATGCGCGGCATCTTGATATCGCACACGGCAAGATCGGGCGGATTTTCGAGGAGCGCCTTGAGCGCGGCTGCGCCGTCGTAATAGAGGCGGGTAGCGAAGCCTTCTGCCTGAAGTGCGATGGAAACCGTCGTCAGGATATTGCGGTCATCGTCCACCAGCGCGATCACCCGGGGATCATCGCCTGCGCGCGCGGGCGCGCGGGGCGCGAATGGTGCCGGAGATTGCAGAGCGTCGGACAGGGCAGGTTCCGGTCAGGCTGGTGGCGCGGCAGGGGCCTTTCGATTACCGGCTCCGGCAACGGCTGGCAACTGCGCGGAGGGCGCTCCGGAAACGCGGGCGGAATGTCGTACAGTTGTATGCTGTGCAACTTGCTGCGCAAAAAACTAGGTTGCCGCGAGGGCATTTGACGCAGCATGGCGAGGTGGCTATGCGCCGCAACAGACTCAGCGCATTCGTATGCAAAAAGCAGCGGATTCGCCGGCAGACGAGAGCATTCTGGGTGTGATTGCAACGCGGGGCCTCGCCTCGCCCGGGGCCCAAACCGGCCCGGGCATTGGGCAGACCCGCCATGGGAGACCGATCTGTGTCTGATACCGCATTGAACGTAACACTCGCTGAGCAGGGCTTTCCTGAGCCCGCGCAGATCTTCGCCAACCTCGGCAATGCGCCGCTGGTCGAGCATGCGATCCGCAATGGCGAGGGCGTACTTTCCGCGGACGGCCCGTTGGTCGTCGCCACCGGCAAGCACACCGGCCGCAGCGCGAAGGACAAGTTTTTCGTGCGCGATGCCGAAACCGAGAACACGATCTGGTGGGGCAAGACCAACGTCAGCATGACGCCCGAACAGTTCGCCGTGCTGAAGGCCGATTTTCTTGCCGCGCTGGGCGGGATGGACAAGGCCTATGTTGCAGACCTGTTCGGCGGCTCGCAGCCGGAATACCGCGTTTCGGTGCGGGTGATCACGCAATATGCGTGGCATTCGCAGTTCGTCCGCACGCTGCTGGTGCGCCCCACTGACGAGGAACTGGCAAGCTTCGCGCCCGAATACACGATCATCGACCTGCCGGGTTTCCGCGCCGACCCAGAGCGCCACGGCTGCCGCAGCGAGACCGTGATCGCGGTCAATTTCACTGAAAAGCTGATCCTCATCGGCGGCACCGCCTATGCCGGCGAAATGAAGAAGTCGGTGTTCGGCATCCTCAACTATCTGCTGCCGGTGCAGGGCGTGATGCCGATGCACTGCTCCGCCAATATTGGTGCGGATGGCAGCACGGCGGTGTTCTTCGGGCTTTCGGGCACCGGGAAGACGACGCTTTCGGCCGATGCCAGCCGCACGCTGATCGGCGATGACGAGCATGGCTGGTCGGACACCGCGGTGTTCAATTTCGAAGGCGGTTGCTACGCCAAGGTCATCCGCCTTTCGGCCGAAGCCGAGCCGGAAATCTTCGCCACCACCAAGCGATTCGGCACGATCCTCGAAAACGTGGTGATCGATCCGGAAACGCGCAAGATCGATCTCGACGATGCCTCGCTGGCCGAGAACAGCCGCGGGTCCTACCCGATCGACTTCATCCCGAACGCGAGCGAGAAGAACCTCGGCCCGGTCCCGGCGAACATCATCTTCCTGACGGCGGATGCCTATGGCGTGCTGCCCCCGATCGCGCGGCTCACGCCCGATCAGGCGATGTATCACTTCCTTTCGGGCTACACCGCGCGCGTCGCGGGCACCGAAATCGGCGTGACCGAGCCGGAAGCCACGTTCAGCACCTGTTTCGGCGCGCCGTTCATGCCGCGCCATCCCTCGATCTACGGCAATCTCCTCAAGGAGCGTATCGCCAAGGGCGGCGTGAAGTGCTGGCTGGTCAACACCGGTTGGTCGGGCGGGCTTGCCACGATGCCGGGGATCAAGCGCATGCCGATCAAGGCGACCCGCGCGCTGCTCAATGCCGCGCTCGACGGTAGCCTCAACAACGCCGAGTTCCGCATCGATCCCAACTTCGGGTTCGAAGTGCCGGTAGCGGTGCCGGGCGTCGATGCCGCGCTGCTCGATCCGCGCGGCGCCTGGGCCGATCCTGAAGCCTATGACCGCACGGCGGGCGAATTGGTGCGCAAGTTCATCGACAACTTCGCGCAGTTTGCCGACCATGTGGACGAAAGCGTGCGCAACGCGGCACCAATCGCCGCCTGAGCATATAACGACAATCCTATCTGGCATGAGGCCTCGCCCTGTGCGAGGCCTCTTTTTTTGTGCCCGAAGGACAAGACCATGGCCGCGCATTCGATCCGACTCTTCGCCGATGACGCGGCAGTGCGCCACGTGGGCGAGGGCCTGCTGACCCGTACGCTGCCCAAGCCGGAATGGACGCACGAGGCGCATCTGGCGGCCTGCCTGTGGCTGCTGCGCGAGCGGCCGGACTTCCTGCCCGAACGCGACATGCCCGGCACGATCCGCAGTTACAACGAGGCGGTGGGCGGCGAGAACACCGACAGCGCCGGGTATCACGAGACGCTGACGCAGCTCTATATCCGGGGCGTCCGCGCTTTTGCGGAAACCCTGCCGGAGGGGACTGGACTGGTCGCGGCGGTGAACGCGCTCCTGGCCAGCGCCATCGGCGACCGCCAGTGGCCGCTGTGCTTCTATTCGAAGGAGCGGCTGTTCAGCGTGGAAGCGCGCCGCGGGTGGGCCGAGCCGGATCTGGTCGCGCTGGCGGACTAGGCGGTGCGCCTCGGCACGAAGGGATACGTCCGCCGCTCGATCACTTCCTGCACCGCGCGGTGCGCTTCCTGGATCGCGGCGTCGGTGTGGGGGCTGGCAGCGGCGTCGCTGTTGGCGATGCTGACGAGGCCGAAGGGCTGGCGGCCGATCACGCAGGGGCGGTTCGGGCTCTCGCTGTAGACCCATTCGACCGGATCGTAGATCGAGTTGTAGGTATAGGCGTAGCCGTGGCCCCAGCGGTTTACGGTGATCCCGGCGATGTCGCGCGCGGCATCGAAGCCCGCAGCGCCCAACATGCGCTGCAATTGGCGGCGGGTCTCGCGCTCGAAGGTCTCGAAGCTCATCGCGAGCAGTTCGGCGCGGCCGACGCGGTGCTGATCGCGGCGCGGGAGGCCGGGCTTGTTCATGTATTTGACGAGGTGCAGCACGACCGGCTCATCCGGGCTCTGCGGGTGCTTGAGATCGCCGAGGCTGACGGCCTCCGTCAGGCCGACTTCCTGGTGGAACATCGTCGGGCAATGGAAATTGGCGGCGCCCAGCTTTGCGAAGGGCCGCCAGTTCGTCACCGCGACGCTGGTGTAGACCATCGGGCCCTTGACCCCATAGGCCAGCGCTTCCTTCTGCACGGCGGGCAGTTCGGGCATCACATAAGGGATCGCCATGTTCCAGCAGGCCATGATGACAGCCTTGCCTCGCACTTCGACGAACTTGCCCTCCTTCGCATAATGGACCGCGACCTCGCCCGCGCTGGCGGGATCGCCGCGGTGCGCGACGTTGAGGACAACGCTGGACAGCCGGATGCGCGTGGGGGTGCCGGGGCGATCGAGCGCGGCGTAATCGATCACCGCGGTGCCCATGTCCTCCTGCGTGCGGGCGCTGGTCGCTTCGGGCACCAGCTTCGAGACCAGCAGGCGCGCGAGCGTGGCGTTGCCGTCGGGGAAATGGATAGACTTGTCGCCCTCGCGCTGACGGCCGTGCTGGCCGCCAGGGAGATCGGCGAACAGATCGGCAGGCACTTCGCCCAGCGCCATGCCGGAAAAGCCGGGATAGCCCTGCACCCACGCGAACAGCGCAGGCACGGCATCGCCGCCGACGCAGAAGCTCGCCTTGCCGATGTCCTGAAACAGCCAGTAGATCTGGGGATCCACGCCAACCTTGTCGGTCAGGAACTCCTTGTAGGAATGGCGCGCCAGCCAGTCCTTCTTCGCGGCGGCATCGAGGCCGGGCAGATAATCAGGCTGCAGGTTGGCGAACAGGCGGACGAGATCGGCGCGCGCTTTGGGGCCGAGCGGCGCCTTCTCCAGCTTCTCCGGTTCGATGGCTCCGCCGCGCCAGCCGCCGCCCATCGCCAGAACCACGTCCTTGCCGCCGAAGGTTTCGGCATCGAAGACCATGCCGTGTCCTAGCCCCATCGACTTGTAGAGCCCGGCGTTCGCGCTGTTGTCGCGCTCGTAGCGGGCGATATCGACGCCGATGTCATCGAGCAGCACGCGCGACCACTTGTCGTAGCGGGAGGGGCTTTCAATGTTGAGCGTGCCGCCGTTGCAGACGAGCAGCTTTCCGTTCACGCGAAATTCGTTGCGCTTGGCATGGCCGCCGAAATCGTCGTGATTGTCGAGCACAAGCACTTTCGCGCCTGCTCCCACGCGCTTCTGGAAAAAGTGTGCGGCGGAGAGGCCCGAAAGGCCGCCGCCAACGACGATCAGATCGTAAAGCTCGCCGCTGTCATCCGCATCCGCCAGCTTGAGCGTGCCGTCGCGCAGCATGTGCGCTGCTTCGAACGTACCGGCGTGCGAGCCGCGCATGCCCTGCTTTGCCGGGGGATAGGGGTTGGGATCGATTTCCGGCGTGAAGACCGCCTTGGCGCGGGCTGCCGCAGCGAACGCTGTGCCGGGTGCACCGGCGGCAACCGCGCTGGCCGCGACTCCGTTCACGAAATCGCGCCGGGTGATTGCCCGGTCCATCCCCAACTGCCGGTCTTCGCTCGTCATCGCCTGCGCCCCCGCCTTTACCTGATGGAGCGCCTGCCCCCGACTAGGCCAGCTTCGCGCCGCGCGGGAGGCTTGTCCAGCCCTCAGCCGCCAAAGGCAGGCGTGGCGCGCAGCAGGTTGTAGGCTTCGACCACCGCTTGCAGCCGTCCTTCATGGGCGCGGTCGCCGCCGTTGCGATCGGGGTGGAAGCGGCGGACGAGTTGCGAATAGCGCGCGCGCAGCGCCTTGCGATCGGCGTCGAAGCCGAGGCCCATTGTTTCGTAGGCCTTGCGCTCCTCGGGTCCGATGCCGCGCCGGGCCGCTTCCTGGCGGTGGAGCGCGTCTTCGCGGCGCACCCGGGCGCGCTGCGCGATGGCATCGAGCGGATCGGCGAAATCGTTCCAGCGCGGAGCCTGATCGATCCCGGCAGTGGGCCGGAACGCGCGTGTTTCGGTGGCCCAGCCGGCCAGCGGCGATTGCGCTGCCATGATTTCCTCCGGGCTCATGCCCGCGAAAAAATCATAGCCGGCGTTGAACTGGCGCACATGTTCAAGGCACATCCAGCGGTAATCGCCCGGGCCATCGAAGCCGGGCGCGCGCCCGCCGGGCGCCCGGAATTCTCCCGCCTCCACGCAGCCGGGAACCGCGCAGGCCTGGCCGGTGCCCTGCACCCGGCCATGGAAACGATCGTGAGGTCTCGCTTGTCGCATTCGGCTTTTCACATGGAGATGGATGGGCCAAGATGGAAGCCATGACCGGACCCCTTGCCCAAGAAATCAACCAACTCCTCACCGCAGCTTTCGCGCCCGAGCACCTGGCCGTGATCAACGACAGCGCCAGCCACAGCGGCCACATGGGCGACGATGGATCGGGCGAGTCGCACTTCACCGTGGAGATTACCAGTGCGGCGTTCGCCGGCGTCTCACGCGTGCAGCGCCAGCGCATGGTGAACGGCGCACTGGGTGATATTCCCGGGCAGCGCGTGCATGCCATGGCAATCAAGGCCCGCGCTCCAGGTGAGTGATGGGGCGGTGAATGAAAGCGCGGTGAATGAAAGCGCGCGCCGCATCCGCCGCGCCGCGCGCATCCTGCTGATCGACGAACACGAGCGCCTGCTGCTGATCCGCTTTGCCCCGCCAACGCGCCGCGCCTTCTGGTGCGGCGTGGGCGGGGAATGCGATCCCCATGAGGATTTTCACGCGGCTGCGGTGCGCGAATTGTTCGAGGAAACCGGCCTCAGCGTGGAAGGCTGCGGGCCGGAGATTGCGCAGCGGCGGGATGATTTCATCACGCTGGAAGGCGAGCCGGTCACATCGGATGAGCGCTTCTTCCGCGTGCGGACCACGAACTTCACGCCCGACTGCGCCGGCCACACCGAGTTGGAGCGCGCGCTGATCAAGGAATTCCGCTGGTTCACAGCCGCCGAACTGGCACAGTGGCACGAACCGGTGTTTCCGATGAACATCCTCGACCTGCTTCTGGCGGAATCTGCGCGATGAGCGAGCCCGTCCTTCAAACACTGGCCCCTGCAACGCGCGATCGCGTCGCATTCCAAGTGCGGCGCATGCGCCCCGCGAATAACGCCGACACCGCTTAGCCGGAAGGAAGCTGACATGTTCGAAGCCTTTTCGTGGTTCACTCTGGTTGCGGTCGTGCTGTTTCTGGTGCTCGCGCTCCAGTCGTTCGGCATCAATCAGGAGTATCAGCGCGGGGTGGTGTTCCGCCTCGGCCGGCTGGTCGAGACCAAGGGGCCGGGCTGGTTCTGGCTGATCCCGTTGGTGGAACGCGTGGTAAAGATAGACCAGCGCGTGATCACCTTTGCGCTCGCCACGCAGGAAACCGTGACGCGTGACGGTGTGGCGGTGAAGATCAACGCGGTGCTGTGGTTCCGCGCGGTCGATGCGGCGAAAGTCGTCACAACGGTAGAGAACTGGACGAGCGCGGTGATTCAAGCCGCCGAGACCGGGCTGCGCGATGCGATCGGGCAGAGCGAGCTGGACCTCATCCTCAAGGACCGCACCTCGATCAACAAGCGGCTGCTGGAGCTGCTCGACACGACAGTGCGGCAATGGGGCGTGACGGTCGATGCGGTCGAAATCAAGGATCTCGATATCCCCGAGCAGATGCAGCGCGCCATCGCGCGCGAGGCCGAGGCGATCCGCGAAAAGCGCGCGCGGATCATCAAGGCCGAGGGCGAGTTCGAAGCCTCTCAGAAGCTGGCTGAAGCCGCGCGGACGATTGGCGAAGTGCCCGGCGCACTCGAGCTGCGCCGCCTCCAGACGCTCAGCGAGATCGGCGTGGAGCACAATTCGACCATCGTCGCGATGTTCCCGACTGAATTGCTCGAAGCCGCGCAGCGGCTGGGCCGCGGCAAGGAGTAAGGCCTCATGACCGAGCCCATCATGCAAACGCTGACCCCTGCAACGCACGACCTCGGCGCGTTTCAGGTGCGGCGCGTGCTGCCCGCGCGCGAGCGGACAATGGTCGGCCCGTTCATCTTCGTCGACCAGTTCGGCCCGGCGGTGTTGCCCACGGGCACGGCGATGGACGTGCGCCCGCATCCGCACATCAACCTGGCCACCGTCACGTGGCTGTTCGGCGGCAAGTATGCGGGCGCGATCGACCACCGTGACAGCCTTGGCACGTTCGCCACGATCCGCCCGGGGCAGGTCAACCTGATGACTGCAGGGCGCGGCATCGTTCATTCCGAGCGTAGCCCGGCTGCCGAGCGGGACAATGGGACGGGGGTTGGCCCCGCGCTTTACGGGATGCAGACATGGCTTGCGCTGCCCGATGGGCGCGAGGAGATCGACCCGGCGTTCGAACAGCAGGCAAACCTCCCGCTGATCGAGGGCAATGGCGCGATGGCGCGCGTGATCATGGGTACGCTCTGGGGTGAGACTGCGCCGACCACGCAGCACAGCCACACAATCTACGCCGAAATCCTGTTTGCCCCCGGCGGCACGATCCCCATCGACCCCTGCGCGGACGAACGCGCGGTGATGCTGGTAGGCGGCGACGCGAGCGTCGATGGCGTAGCGCTGACGCTCTACAGCCTCGCGGTGCTGGCACCGGGCGCGGCAATGAAGCTGACATCGGAAGGTGGCGGGCGGGTCATGCTGCTGGGCGGCGAGGCTTTCACCAGCCAGCGGCACGTCTGGTGGAACTTTGTCAGCTCCAGCCGCGAGCGCATCACGCAGGCCAAGCACGACTGGGACGAGGGGCGCTTTCCCAAGGTGCCGGGGGACGAGGACGAGTTCATCCCGCTCCCCAAGGTGCCGAATACGCGGGCCAATATCTAAAAACACGAAGAGGGAGAGAACTGCATGGCATATGCCGGTAAGGTGGCGTGGATCACCGGGGCTTCATCGGGTATCGGCGCGGCAATGGCGCGGGCGCTGGCGGCGGCGGGCGCACATGTGGTCCTGTCCGGCCGCAACGCCGAGGCGCTGACCGAAGTGGCAGCGGACTGCGGCGACGCGCTCGTTCTGCCGTTCGAGGCGACCGATCTCGCTGCGGCGCGCGCGGCGGCCGATGCAGCTTGGGACTGGGCGGCCACGCGCAGCGGCGGGCTCGACATGCTGGTCAACAATGCCGGCGTTTCGCAGCGCAGCCTCGCGGTGGATACCGACTATGTGGTGTATGAGCGGATCGTCGGGATCGACCTCCTTGCTCCCATCGCGCTGACGCAGGCTGTGCTCGGGCGCATGGTCGCCCGAGGCACCGGGCGGATCGTGATGATCGCCAGCGTGGCGGGCAAAGTCGGCGTGCCGCTGCGTACGGCCTACAGCGCGGCGAAGTTCGGACTGATCGGCTATGCCGATGCGCTGCGCAGCGAAGTGAGCGGCGAGGGCCTGCAGATCCACGTCATCGCGCCGGGATCGGTGCGCACCAATGTCTCGCGCAATGCGCTCAATGCCGATGGCAGCCGCCGCGGGGTGAGCGACAAGGGCATCGAACGGGGCATGGATCCCGAAGTGGCCGTGGCGCAAATGCTGGAGGAAATGGCAGCGGGCAAGCGCGAGATCATCGTGGCAACCGGGTTCGAGCAGATGATCGGCGAGGCCTGCCGCACGCCGGACGAAATCTTCGACCGGATGGCGAAGATGGTCGCCGATGGCTACGCCACGAAGATGGAAAGCCCCGCAGCGGAGAACGCGCAATGAGCATGGACCTCACCCGCGTGAAGCTTGCGAACGGCGTCGAACTCGATGTGGTGGATACGGGGCCGCGCGACGCGCCGGTGCTGATGTTCCTCCACGGCTTTCCCGAATCGCACCGCACCTGGCGGCACCAGATTGCCCACCTTTCGGGCCGCTTCCGCTGCATCGCGCCCGATCAGCGCGGCTATCGCGGTTCCTCCAAGCCAGAGGGCGCGGAGAACTACACGCCGGACAAGCTGATAGGCGATATCTTCCTCCTCGCCGATGCGCTCGGCGTGGGCCAGTTCACCGTGCTCGGCCACGATTGGGGCGGCGCGATTGCCTGGGGCGTGGCCTTGATGGGGCAAGGCACGCGGGTGACCCGCGCGGTGGTCGCCAACGCACCGCATCCAGCCATTTTCCAGAAGCTGCTGTATCTAGATCCCGTGCAGCGCGGGGCGAGCCAATATATGCGCGCGTTCCGCGATACCGCGAACGATGCGCTGGTGCGCGAACATGGGCTGGGCGCGCTGCTCATGCAGGTGCTGAACTGGGGCGACCGCGCGCCAGTGATGGAAGAGGCCGAACGCGCCGCGCTGCTGCAGGACTGGTCGAACGGCGACAGCGCGGTCGCCATGCTGAAATGGTACCGTGCGAGCCCGATGGACGTGCCGGACATGGATGCGCCCTTCGCGCTGCCCGCAGGCTTCGCGCCCCCGCCGCTGCCGCCGCTCGCGATCCCAACGCTGGTGATCTGGGCGATGGACGACATGGCGCTGCCGCCCGCCAATCTTGAAGGGCTGGACGCGATGATCCCGAACCTCACGCTGGTGCAGGTCGCCGATTGCGGCCACTTCGTGCCGTGGGAAGCGCCGGAGAAGGTCAACGCCGCGCTGGATGCGTTTCTGGGGTAGCGCTGCTCAGCCGAGTTCCAGCCGGTAGAAGTGCGTGTCCACCGCCATGCGCGGGAAGCCTTCCGGCAGCGCATCGGTAGCGATCAACACGAAGCCGTTCTTCTCATAGAACCGGATGGCGGCATGAAGCTTTGCCACCGTGCCGAGCGTGATCCCGCCGATCCCCACGCTGCGCGCATGCGCCAGCAGAAGATCGAGCAACCGCGCCGCCACCCCGTGCTCGGGCCCGCGCGCATCGGCGGCGACGAACATCTTGCGCAAGGCGCCCTCGCCGCTTCCGAAGCCGATCAGGCCGATGGTCCCGACAATCCGCCCCTCCCGTTCCGCCACCCAGAACCCCCCGGTGCCGGACTGATAGACTTCGGCCACCGCGCGCAAGTCCGGCTGGTCCTCCGCCGTGACGGGGACTGCAAACTCACCCTGCTGGATCGACAGGATATGCGCGATGACCGCGTCCTCGTCGGCCTTGGCGTAGGGCCGATAGTTGATTTCGGCCATCAGAGCGTCTTGTACCCGTCCGTCTCAGCCGAGAGCGTCTCCATCCACTTCGCCAGCAGATCACGCTTGGCAGGCATCAGCGCCTTGCCCGCAGGTGAAAGCACGCGGGCGGGCACATCGCGCAGGTTTTCCTTGAGCATGGGGAGCACGGCGGGGCCATCGGGCTGGCCGCCGTTCGGATCCGCCAGCGCCATGATCCGCGCGGCGCCGATTGCGCCGAGCCAATCGAGCGCATCGGCATCGTGGAGATAGAGCGATTCGGGAACGCTGGGCGTGCGGTAGTACATATGCTCGCGGATCGCGGCCTGGACTTTGGGCAGCTTGGCCATCGGGAAGCCGGTCGGCGCGAGAATTTCGCCGACGATGTCCGCCGCAACGTCCGAATGGTCGAGGTCCGGCTTCTCGTAGGGCTTGAACGCGGCGACGTCGTGGAGATAGGCGGCGGCGAAAAGCACGTCGTCGTCGAGCGCCACCTTGTCGGTCGCGGCCATGGCCTTGGCAAGGCGGTAGTCGCGGTCCGAATGCGAGGTGCCCCATGCCGGGTGCTTGCAGTGCTCGATATTGAACGCGCGGACCTTCTCGCGCCAATCGGACGGCGGCGAATCAGCCAGTGCGGCGGCTGGCATGGCGGCGAGCGCGAGGGCGGTGAAAAGCAGTTTCAGCGGGCGCATGCGGGGGCTTTCGACGAGAATGTGCGAGCATGCTAGCACGGGCGGCAGCGCACGCAATCGGTCGTTGCGGCCAATCACGCCGCCGCGTGCCACGCCGCCCATGCGCCGTGCGCATGCGCTTCGCCGAGCAGGACCGGCTCGCCGCCGCCCGGCCAATAGCGCACGGTGAGTTCGTGGCGGAACGTCTCGCGGTTGGTTTCGAGCATGATCCACGCGAGGCGCTGGCCGGCCTCGCCCGCAGTGATGATAGCCTTGGTGATGCGCGCGCGGGTTTCGGGCGGCAGGTATTGCCAGACGATCGAGTGATAGAACACGCGGGTGGTGCCGGTATCCTGATGGGCGGCGAGGCGCTGGTCCACCCAATCGCCTGCATCCCTCTGCACAAGGTTCGGAGGCTGTTCGCCGGCCAAGCGGATCGCCGCATCGATGCGGGCAAGCCGCTCGGTCACTTCGGCCCAGACATAGCTTTTCAGGCGCAGCGCGGCGGTGGGATCGGCGAGGTTCACCGGCGCGCGGTCGCAGCCTTGAATCGAGGTAATCTCCACCGGCGCGGGTGCGGGCGGGGCGCCGCGCCATTCGGGCGCGATGTGCATTGGCGATGCCTTCGGCCCGATTTGGGTGCCTCCGAGATCGTAAAAATAGCGCTCCATCATCGTGTTGACGCCCGCGCTGGCGCCAAGCTCGTTCATCTCGAAGCGGGGGCCGATGCGCGGCGAGAGCCACAACAACGCGGCCATGATCGAGGCGGAGCGACCGGCTTCGTTGGTCTGCGGCGGGCCATCGAGCCAAGGGAGCAGCGCGGCATCGTGCTGGCGCGTGAGATCGAGGATCAGCGCATTGACCGCGTCCTGCTCGGTCACTTCACCGCGATAAACTGCGGCCAACCGCGTATCCGTGCCCGAAAGGACGAGGTGGTGAAAGCCCCCCGCGAGCCGCAAGGGCAGCGCGTCTTCCAGCGGCCTGCCCGGCCAGTGCGTGAGGCGGCGGCCGGTTTCGGTATCGCTATCCAGCAGCGCCAACTGCGCCCGCACAACCTGCGCGGTACACGGGCCGCCGTTCTTGGCCGCATGGTCCGCCTGCCACGCGATGGCTCCTGGCACATCGTGCGCATCCATTGCTTTGGCCTTGGCCTGTTCCATACGGTTGCCCTTTCCGGCCCTTTGCCATAGGGGCGAGCGGCTATGTCTGCCCCCGCACCACTCGTTTTCGCCCTGCCCAAGGGACGCATCCTCGATGAGGCGTTGCCGCTGCTGAAGGACGCCGGTGTCGTGCCCGAGGCGGACTTCTTCGACAAGGCCTCGCGCAAGCTGAGCTTTGCCACCAGCCGGCCTGACATGACGATCATCCGCGTGCGCGCGTTCGATGTGGCGACTTTCGTGGCACACGGCGCGGCGCAGGCCGGGATCGTCGGCTCCGACGTGATCGACGAATTCGACTACGCCGATCTCTATGCGCCGGTCGATCTCGATATCGGGCATTGCCGCCTTTCGGTGGCCGAACCTGCCGACATGGCGGCCAGCGGGGCCACCGCCCGCGAAAGCCATGCGCGCGTGGCCACCAAGTACCCCAGCCTGACGCGCCGCCATTTCGAGAAGCTGGGGGTCGCCGCCGAAGTGGTGAAACTGAACGGCGCGATGGAACTGGCGCCCTCGCTCGGCCTCGCCAGCCGGATCGTCGATCTCGTTTCCTCGGGGCGGACGCTCAAGGACAACGGGCTGGTCGAGACGAGCCGGATCATGCCTGTATCGGCGCGCCTGATCGTCAACCGCGCTGCGCTCAAGACCGACAGCGCGCGGATGGGCGCGCTCATAGACACCTTCCGCGAGCTTGCCGCGCGCGGGAAAGCGGCCTGATGCTGCGGCTCCACACGAACGATGCGGGCTTTGCCGCAGCCTTTGCCGCCGTGGTGAGCGACCGGCGCGAAAGCGATGCCGATGTCGCGCGCGATGTCAGCGCGATTCTGGCGGACGTGCGTGCGCGGGGCGATGCGGCGTTGGCGGACTACACAGCAAAGTTCGACGGGCATGATCTGGGAGACGACTGGCGCATCCCGGCGGAGACCTGCCGCGAGGCGTTCGACGCGCTCGATCCTGCCTTGCGCGCCGCGCTGGAATTGGCGGCAGAGCGCATCCGTGCCTACCACGAGGCGCAATTGCCCGAAGACCGCGACTACACCGATGCCGCCGGCGTGCGGCTCGGCGCGAAGTGGCACGCGGTCGATGGCGCTGGGCTCTATGTACCTGGCGGGCGTGCTGCCTATCCTTCCTCGCTGCTGATGAACGCGATCCCGGCCAAGGTTGCAGGCGTGGGCCGGCTCGTTGTGGCCACGCCGACGCCGAAGGGCGCGATCAATCCGCTGGTGCTGGCCGCAGCGCACCTCGCGGGTGTGGACGAAGTGTGGCGCGTTGGCGGGGCGCAGGCGATTGCCGCGCTCGCCTATGGCACCGATCGCATCGCGCCGGTCGATGTGATCACCGGGCCCGGCAATGCCTGGGTCGCCGAAGCGAAGCGCCAGCTTTACGGCGTGGTCGGCATCGACATGGTGGCGGGTCCGTCAGAAATTCTCGTGATCGCGGATGGCGCAAACGATCCGCAGTGGATTGCCGCCGATCTCCTCAGCCAGGCTGAGCATGATCCTGCCGCGCAGGCGATCCTGATTACCGACGATGCGGCCTTTGCCGATGCCGTTGCGGCGGCGGTCGACGCCGAGATTGCGCTGCTGCCGACGGCCGCCGTCGCCAAGGCCAGCTGGGATGCACACGGCGTGATCATCGTGGCTGATTCGCTCGCCGAAGCTCCCGCCCTCGCCAACGCATTGGCGGCAGAGCATGTCGAGATCGCCACTGACGATCCCGAGGCGCTGTTTGCGGGCATTCGCCACGCCGGTTCGGTGTTCCTCGGTCGCCATACGCCTGAAGCCATCGGCGATTATGTTGCGGGGCCGAACCACGTGCTGCCGACCGGGCGGCGCGCCCGGTTTGCCTCGGGCCTCTCGGTGCTCGATTTCATGAAGCGCACGAGCTTTCTCAGCGTCAGCGAAGCATCGCTTGGCGCAGTCGGTCCCGCCGCCGTGGCGCTGGCCGAAGCGGAGGGCCTTGCCGCCCATGCCCGCTCCATCGAACTGAGGCTTGGAATATGACGCGTGCCAATGGATCCGCTCGATTGACGGCCCGCTCCGCCGCCCGGCTCGCTGCCGTGCAGGCGCTCTATCAGCTTGAGATGGAAGAACCGCCGCTCGCAGCGCTGCTGGACGAGTTCCACATGCACCGGCTCGGCGCAGAGATCGAGGACGACCAGTATCACGACGCCGATGTGGCGTTCTTCGACGATGTCGTGCGCGGCGTCGCGTCGCGGCGCGACGAAATCGACGGCGTGCTGACCCGCCGGCTGGCGGACGGCTGGTCGGTCGCCCGGCTCGACCGCACCATGCTCCAGATCCTGCGCGCAGGTGCCTACGAACTCATCGCGCGCGCCGATATCGGCGTGGGTACGGTGATCGGCGAATACCTCGATGTCGCGCACGCCTTCTTCGACGCGCGCGAGACGAAGTTCGTCAACGGGCTGCTCGATGCAGTGGCGAAGGACGTGCGCGGGGCCTGAGGGCCCCTTGCATATCCTCCCAACCACCGAAATTAGTCCGTTATAGGCGCGCGGCGTGCCAGCGGATGTGATCTTCCATGAAGGTCGAGATGAAGTTGTAGCTGTGGTCGTACCCCGGCTGCAGCCGCAGGGTCAGGTCCACGCCCGCTTCCTTGCACGCCGCCTCGAACAGTTCGGGCCGCAGCTGTTCGGTCAGGAAATTATCCGCCGCGCCCTGATCGACAAGGATGTCGCCGGCGGGGCGCTTGCCATCTTCCACCAGTGCGGTCGCATCGTGCGCGCGCCACGCGGCGCGGTCCTGCCCTAGATAGCCGGCGAGCGCCTTGTGGCCCCATGGCACCTGCCCGGGCGCAACGATCGGCGCGAAGGCGGAGAGCGACTTGAACTTGTCCGGAAAGGTGAGGCCGATGGTGAGCGCGCCGTGGCCGCCCATCGAATGGCCGGTGATCCCCATGCGCGCCGGGTCTGCGGGGAAGTGATCCTCGATCAGCGCGGGAAGCTCGTGCGCCACATAGTCCCACATGCGGTAGTGCGCCGCAAAGGGTTCTTCGGTGGCGTTGACATAGAAGCCCGCACCGAGACCGAAATCGTAGGAACCTTCGGCATCATCCGCCACGCCTTCGCCGCGCGGACTGGTATCGGGCGCGACGAAGATCAGGCCGAGCTCGGCGCAGAGCCGCCGGTATTCGCCCTTGTCCGTCACGTTGGCGTGGGTGCACGTCAGCCCTGACAGGTAGAACAGCACGGGGAGCTTGGCCCCGCTCTCGACCTGCGGGGGCAGGAAGACCGAAAAGGTCATTCCCGTCCCCGTCGCGGTGGATTGGTGCCGATAGACGCCGAGCGTGCCGCCATGGGCTTTGCTGGTCGAAACGGTCTCGAACGTGGAATCAGGCGCCATTGTTATACTGCCTCAGCTGCCGATCACGTTCAGCGCGCACAGCTTGTTGCCGTCCGGATCGCGCAAGTAGGCGAGGTAGTAAGGCGAGCCTTCGCGCGGGCCCGGCGGGTCTTCGCACGAGGTGCCGCCATTCGCGCAGCCCGCCGCGTGCCAGGCATCGGCCTGCTCGGGCGTCATCGCGAAGCCGATGGTGCCGCCATTGGCGCCGCAAGCCGCGTCACCATTGATGGGCTTGGTAAGGATGAAAATGCCGCCGTTGTGCATATAGACCAGCCGGCCAGCGGGATCGATGATCCCCGCGGGGCCACCGAAGGCTGCGAACACGGCGTCATAGAACTTTTTCGATCGATCGATATCGTTGCTGCCGAGCATCACGTGCGAAAACATGGCCTCTCCCCTTTTCGTCGTCAGTCCCATTACCGGGCTCGCGGCCGACCCCGAGCGGGGCCAGTGCGGGAGCGGGTGTGCCCGCGCGGGGGGCGTGCGGTCAAGGGGCCAGCAAGGGCCCGGGGGAACAATTCAGGCGGACGGGTCACACCGCGCAATGCCGCGCACGAAAATGCCCACCGCATGGCTCACCTGGCGTTCGATCTCGGCTTCATCCGGCGGCGGGATGAGCCCGCTGGAAACGCGCAAGTGCAAGTCTCCCCGCACCATGGCGAGGAATTGCTCGGCGGCGAGGCGCGGATCGGGGCAATCGATCTGCCCCTCCGCGGCGAAGCGGGACAGCGCAGGCACGAGCACCGAATAAGCGGCTTCGGGCCCATAGGCGAAGAACGTGCGCGCCACTTCGGGAAAGCGCTGCCCCTCGCCATGGACCGTGCGGTGAATGTCCAGCGCGTCGGGCTGGCACAGGCGGCTGAGGAAGATCTTGCCGAACGCGTGGAGCAGCGTGGCCGGATCGCGCGAGGTATCGGCAAGCTCCTCAAGCGGGCCGATCACCGCCTCGCACTTGCGCTGCATGACCGCCTGGAACAGTTCCTCCTTCGAGGCGAAGTATTTGTAGAGCGTGGCCTTGGAACCACCGAGCCGCGCGGCGATTGAGGACATCGAGGTGATGCCGTAGCCCTCAAGGGCAAAAGCCTCCGCCGCCACGGCAAGGATGTTTTCCCGCCGTTCATCAGGGCTTTGACGCCCCAGCCTCCCCCTGGCCAATGTCGCGTTAGTGACCATTCCGTACACTTATTCCCTTGACTCGGCGGGCGCAAGTGTTCATTCGCTAGTGACCGAACCGTACTGTCATTATGGTGTCATCGATGCGTTCCGCAATATCCCCCAAACGTGCCCCGGTCGCGGTGCGGGCCGCAGTCCTGCTGGCTGCGTGCGCCGCGCTGGGCGGCTGCGCGACGGTGCCCGATCTCGGCCCCCGCCCGGCCTTGCGCGATCCGGCCACGCTCGGCGCTGTGGCAGGACCTGCCACGGGTCAATGGCCCGGCGATGGCTGGTGGAAGGACTACGGCGATCCGCAACTTGCCGCGCTGATCGAGGAAGCACTGGCAGGTTCGCCCACGCTGGCCGCCGCCGATGCCCGCGCGCGCAAGGCGGCCGCCTATGCGGAAAGCGCCGGGGGCGCGCTGCTCCCCACGCTCAGTGCCAATGCGCAGGCCAACGAGGTCAAGCAGAGCTACAACAACGGCTTTCCCGCGCAGTTCGTGCCCAAGGGGCTGAACGACACCGGACGCGCCAGCCTCGACTTCAATTACGAACTGGATTTCTTCGGCAAGAACCGCGCTGCGCTGCGGGCCGCAACTTCGGAACGCGAGGCCGCCGCGATCGAGGCGCGCGCCGCCCGGCTGGTGCTAGCCACGTCGGTCGCCGCTGCTTATGCCGACCTCGCCCGGTTTGCCGCCGAGCGCGAGGTGGAACTGGCCGCTGTGCAGCAGCGTGAGGAAGTGGCGGCGCTCGTCAGCCGCCGCGTGGTCAGCGGGCTCGATACGCGCGGCGAGCAGCGCCAGGCCGATGCAGGTGTGCCGCTGGCACGCGGCGATCTGGCCGCGACCGACGAGGCCATCACCCTCACCCGCAATCGCATCGCCGCGCTGCTCGGCGCCGGGCCGGAGCGCGGCGCAGCAATTGCCCTGCCCCCGTCCCGCTCACTTTCAGCGCCCGGATTGCCGGCCAATCTCGCGCTCGATCTTGTCGGCCGCCGTGCCGATATCGTTGCGGCAAGGCTCCGGGCCGAGGCCGCCGGCGCGCGGATCACCGCGGCGCACGCGGGCTTCTATCCCAACGTCAACCTGATGGGGCTGATCGGCCTGCAATCGCTCGGGCTCGGCAACCTCACTGCCAGGGGGTCGGACATCGCGCAGGCGGGAGCGGCCATCAGCCTGCCGATCTTTTCCGGCGGGCGCATCGAGGGCCAATACCGCGCGGCGCGCGCTGACTACGACGAGGCCGTGGCGCAGTACGACCAGACGCTGGTGCGGGCGCTCAACGAAGTAGCCGATGCCGCCGCCTCGCAGCGCGCGCTGGCAACCCGGCAGGCCGAGGCGCATGCCGCGCTGGCCGCATCGGAAGAAGCCTACAGCATTGCGCTGCGGCGTTATGAAGGTGGGCTGTCGCCCTATCTTTCGGTGCTGACCGCGCAGGATGCGCTGCTCCGCAACCGCCAGCTCGTCGCCGCGCTCGATGCGCGTGCAATGACCCTCGATATCGAGCTGATCCGCGCCCTTGGCGGCGGATACAGCCCCAAGGCATGACGAAGGATACCCCGATGGCCGAACGCGACCCCCAGATCACGCTGGAAACCACCGAAACCATGGTACCTTCCTCCACCAGCGATGCCGCCGCCAAGCGCAAGCGCGGCTTCACCATCCTCGGCGGTGTCGTGCTGGCCGCCGCGCTGGTTTATGGCGGCTACGAATGGCTGTTCGCTGGGCGCTATGTCGAAACCGACAACGCTTATGTAGCGGCCGAAATCGCGCCGGTAACGGCCCTTTCAGCGGGCACGGTGACCCGCGTGGCGGCGGTCGACACGATGGCCGTGAAGCGGGGCGACGTGCTGCTCGAGCTCGATCAATCCGATGCGCGCATTGCCGTTGCCGAGGCCGAGGCCGCAGTAGCGCAGGCGCTGCGCCGGGTGAACCAGACCGTGGCGACCGGGACCGCGCTCGATGCGCAAGTGAACGCGAGCGAGGCCGATATTCGCCGCAAGCAGGCGCTCGTCGGCGTGGCTTCGGCCAATCTCGCTCGCGCGCGGATTGATCTCAGCCGGCGTGAGGCGCTGGTTTCGGGCGGCGCAGTCTCAGGCGAGGAGCTTTCGAGCGCACGCAACGCCTTTGCCGCAGCGCAAGGGCAGATGGCTGTGGCCGAAGCCGATCTGGCACAGGCGCGCGCCTCGCGCGGGTCCGCCGAGGGCCAGTCGAACGCCAATGCCGCACTCGTTGGTGGCACCGCTCCGGCGGAGAATCCCGATGTGCTGGCTGCCAAGGCGAGGCTCGACCGCGCGAAGCTCGATCTCGCGCGCACCGTTATCCGTGCGCCGGTCGATGGCGTGGTCACGCAGCGCGCGGTGCAGGTCGGCCAACGCGTCGCACCCGGTGCGG